>NZ_PQCE01000037.1:0-29819 GCF_002964725.1 Pseudoalteromonas sp. T1lg76 | reverse complement strand
GCGGAGAGATAGGGATTTGAACCCTAGATAGGCTATTAACCTATGCCGGTTTTCAAGACCGGTGCTTTCAACCACTCAGCCATCTCTCCATGGGGTAGGATAATACTGAGGCTTGTGGCCAGTGTAAATAGATAATGAATCGTTTGCTTGATTTTTGTGCTAATTCAGGGCGCTAGCAAGAAAAAAGTGAGGATTTCAGGTGCTAAGCTGGTTGGGTCTTAGCACCTGCTGGTTGTTTTTAATACCAGAAAGTAACATTAGTGTAATTAATTACTTGTAACGCACAACACCGCTAAGAGCTAGCTCTTTACCAAAGCGGTTTAGCTTGGCCATCATTTTAGCTTTACGCTTGCTTGGCTTGGTTGCTACATGGTTGGCTGCTGTTTGATTTAGGGTGTTTACTGGGTTCATGTTTGCTTGCTCCGGGTTGTGCCTGTGGTTGAAAACAAGGCTATTGTGCAACCGGTGTGGTTAAAAATAAAACGATATATTTTGGCCCATTCGGATAAGTTTAATTAATGCGATTAATGTTTTATTAAGTTTCAAAAAAAAGATTTATGCATGAATATTTAGGTGGGAAATGCGCTAATAGACCAATAACCAAGGTTTTTTATCTTGTGGCAAGTGATTTTTTAAAATATCGTGCATATTTATTCAGATAAATCATATTTGTTATAGGTTGGTATTTTGAACCATCAAACCAGGTATTTGCTCTTGTATCATCCGCTGCAGGCAAAAGCGCAATTAAAAGCTATTCGCCAGCGTTTGCATTCCTTGTCATATGCCTATGTTGAGGTGGCTACCAGTGGCGACTTTTACGCCGATTTACAGGGGCTGCAAACCTATATTCCCAATACCAAACGAGTAATTGCACTTGGTGGCGACGGTACACTTAATCTGGCCGCCAATGCTTTCGCCTATAGCGAGGTCGAAGTAGCCCTGATTCCCTGTGGCAGTGGTAATGATTTTGCTCGCCAGTGGCGTTGCTCTGAGCAGCAATGGATCGAAGCCGCATTAACACATGCCAGCTCGGCCATAGATCTGGGTAAGGTTAATGAGCGCTACTTTATCAATATCGCCGGCGTTGGCTATGATGCTGCCGTGGTTGCCGCCAGTCAAAATAAGCGCGGCCGTTGGGCGCACCTGAATTATGCCTGGCAGGGGACTAAAATGCTGTATCGCTACGCCCCCTCGTTATTGCAGTTTTCGACTACCAAGGCGCAAGAGCACAGGTTGCTGATGATGTGTTTAGCCAATGGCCGTTACTTTGGCGGCGGCATGTGTCTGGCGCCCAAGGCGAATATTTGCGATGGCCAATTAAGTTGCGTGCAAATAGGAGCGGCGCCGTTTTGGCGGCAAATTCAGGCGCTGATACTTAGCTATTTTGCCGCTCATACCCGGCTTAAGCAGGTCAATATAACCCCTGTATCCCAGCTTGATGTGCACACCGCAAATATAGGCATAGAGGCGGATGGAGAGTATATAGGCACCACACCCGCACTTTTTAGTGTGCAGCGCGGTGCCCTGAACTTTGTGATGCCCGTCTAGGCTGGTGCCTCTGTGCGCTTGAAAAAGAGGCCTATTTTATCGAATGGGGTCAGCACTATGGCGTTGCCCAGTAATACAAACACAAAGCCGTATACCGTATTAAGCTGCCATACGAAACCTTCAAACAGGGTGCTTAGAATCACAGCTACCAAAGGGAAGAGCACTATCACATAGCTGGCTTTTTCCGGGCCGATATTCTTCAGTAAGACAAAGTAACAGGCAAAAGCGATCACTGTACCGAAGGTGCTTAGATACAGCAGGGATAACCAATACGCGGTGCCGGCAGTGCTAAAGTCCCAACTAACATCGCTGATTAAAACGAACAGTGCCAGTCCCAGGGTGCTGTATAACATGCCCCAGGCATTGCCCTGCAGCACGCCTACCTGAGCCTGGGAGTTACGTACGCTCACCATGTTGCCTATGGACGCTACAAGCGTGCCAGCAAGACACAATAACAGGCCTATTAATAACTCATTACCGAGATCCAAAGTGGCGATGGCCGGCCAGAACAAGATCACTATGCCTACCACGCCGAGCAGGGCACCAAAGTAGATGCGTTTGGCTATGGGTTTGCCAAAGAATAATCGGGTGTTGATGATATTCATCAACAGCAGGGTGCTAAAGGCGATGGAGCTCATTGCCGAGGTGAGATAATGCTGCGCCCAGTAGAGGATCAGATAGTTGGCGCCAAAGTTACACAGGGCCAACAGGGTAAAAAAGCCATGATCGCGGGCGCTAAAGCGCATCGGCAATTTTTTAAGCAGTACAAAAGCCCACATAATGACGGCGGCAATGGCAAAGCGTAAAAACAGCGAAACTTGCACCGCTACATCGCCAAGCTGGAATTCTATGGCCAGCCAGGTTGAGCCCCAAATCAGGACGGTAAAAAAATACAGCAGGACGTTGTTCATGGCGTTTTTCTCAAGGCGACTAAAGCTGGTATTTTAAAGTTATTCTGTATACTGTACATAAACAGAAAACATCATTTTATACCTATACAGATCAGCCATGTCTCGCATTGTAAATAAGCAGGGTAATATCTACCTATATCAGCAAGTCATTGACTTGATTAAAGATATGCAGTCGCAAGGCACCTTGGGTGCCGGTGAAAAGCTGCCTTCTTTGCGTGCTATGGCACAAAAGTTGTCCATTAGTATTCCCACCGTTCAGCAGGCTTATCAAGAGCTTGAACGTCAGGGGGTGATCAGCGCCAGAGAAAAGTCCGGTTTTTACCTTAATGCCGGCTCAGAGCAGTGTCATCAGCCTCGTCGTATTCAACTGGCGCGCCAGCCGGTAGCGGTTAATAAACAGGCCTTGATTGAGCAGGTTTTTGACAGTTTGCATCGTGCCGCCGTGGTGCCCTTGGGGATAGCCAACCCGGTGGCGGTAAACCCCACCGATAAGGTGCTGAGCCGGACCATGCGGCGAGTGATGAATGTGGCCGGGCATAAGGCTATCAATTATGGCCCCCTGGATGGTTTTGCGGCGCTAAAAAAGCAGATCATCAACCGTTACCTGGATTTTGCCATCGGCGTTAACAGTGATGAGTTGATCATTACCAATGGTGCCCAGGAAGCGCTGCATATCGCTGTGCAGTGTGTCACTCAGGCGGGGGATATAGTGGCCATAGAGTCGCCCTGTTATTTTGGCATTATCGAAATGCTGGAGAGTCTGGGACTCAAGGTGATAGAAATTCCCATGTGCCCGCAACAAGGGGTGTGTGTCGAAGATCTGCAGCAGGCGTTTGCCGAGCATGATATTAAGGCCTGCATCTTTTCCACCAGTATTAGCAATCCCTTAGGCTCGAAAATGCCAGAGGAGCGACGCCGACGTCTGGTGCATTTAGTGGAGGATCAAGGTGCGGTGCTAATTGAGGATGATGTGTATGGGGAGCTTGCCTACGAGCCCGATGGCGCCAAACCTGCTCAGTATTATTCGACCAAGGGCAAGGTGATCACCTGCTCGTCGCTGTCAAAAACCGCCGCGCCAAGCTATCGCGTGGGCTGGATGATAGCCGGCAAGTTTGCGCCTCAGGCGCGGCGTTTAAAGCGGGCCATGAGCTGCGCGTCGTCACTGATGAATCAGTGGACCCTGTACGAATTTATGAATAGCGGCGATTACGATAAAAATCTGCGGGTGATGCGCCAGCGCCTGGCGCTCAATAAAGAGCGGATGCGGGCCTTGGTGCAGCGGCATTTTCCGCCTGGCACCCGAATGACCAATCCACAGGGAGGCTGTGTATTGTGGCTGCAACTGCCGTCGCAGTATGATGTTGTTGCCTTGTTCCACCTGGCGCTGGAGGCGGGGATCAGCATTACTCCGGGAGCTATTTTTAGCGCCACCGACAAATATCGCCAGTGTTTACGCCTGAGTTTTGGGGTGCAATGGAGCGAGGAAATAGAAAAGGCAGTGGCCCGCTTAGGGGCGCTCTGCCTGCAAGTGCAAAAGGGTAAGGCGAAGGTTACGCCAATGGGCATGCCAAAGGCTTAGTTACTTAGCAGCTGATACTCTTTCAATTCGGGGATCATGCTAAGCAGCTGAGCTTCTTGTTGCGCCAACTCGCTAAATGAATGGCATAGCGCATCCGCACGTTGTTCTATTTGCGAGGCTTGCAGCTCAACTCTTTGCTCGACCTGCTCACCAAGGCGCTCCATACGTTGCTCAAATTCATCCATGTCGCCGCCTGAGCCTAATAACTCAGAGCCCAGAGCGATAAATATACTGCCGATAGACTGCACCATGGCCTGCTCTACGGCTTGTTCAAAGTCCTCATCAAACTGGCTTTCAATATCATTGCCTAATTGTTCAAAGCTTTGTTTGCCCATTACAAAGGCACCGTCCTGGTAGAAGGTCTGTTCAATATTGATGCCGATATTTTCAACTATATCGCTCAGCGCCTCATTGTGACTGATGCCAAATGCGGCGCCGACTTCTTCTAGGGCAACGCCGGCGATCTTAACGCCATCCAGGGCTATTTGAGCCACCTCGGGCATATAGGTTCGTACCTTATCTGTGTAATCGTCCAGGGCCTGTTGTTGCTCGGCATTTAACTCAACGGGTTGACCATCGACTTCAAGCAGACCTGAGCTGTACACCAGGTGCTGGTTATTGGTATTGGTGATCTGTAAACGCTGCGGCTCGATGCGTACATCGTTTTTAAATTCAATGTTGCATTGCTCAGAGCCAAACGAGAGCGAATTGGCTTCCCCGGCGATGGCGGTGCCAGAAAGGCTAATGGCAGAGATAATGGCTAGCGTGCTGGTTTTCATGGTGATAATTCCTGTTATTCTGTTGACGCTATGACTAATACAATTTCGGTGCCAATTAATAAAGATGATAAAAATCATAGCGTTATAATTTCATCTTGTGTGCTGCCAATGCCTTGTTTAGTGCCTTTTACTAACTTTTAGTGAAATTAACTTTGCCGTGGATTAAAACATTTGCTCAATTGTCAGCCTGCTAGGTAACTGCTCCTGCGTCACCCTAGTACCGCGGTCCATGGCGGCAAAAGCCGACCTAGGACCCTGGCGGCAAAGGCGGATCCACAACGGGCTATCCAAGGTGGAATAACCTTACGAATTAAGGCGGTATAATTATTAATCAATTATGTTTATTGAAACGATAAAAAAATCTCACTTTCCAGTTTGCGATTTAGCGGCTATTTATTCACTCGAAGGCGCCTAGCCCTGAATTCGCCGCACCTAAGTTGGGGAGCGGTGATAACTGATTTAGATTTATTGGAGTGTATTGTGGGTAAAACATATTCCTATGATGCGTTTGAAGACGAATTTGTTGCAGATGAATATGAAGCGATGGGACGCAATCAAAACGACCGTCGCAAGCGCAAGGTAAAAAAGAAGCTGGACGATTATTTAGAACAGCGCAAGCTGAGAAAGCATCTCGGCAGCGATGACTTTGACGAGTATTTAAATGAATAAATAACGGGCCTTTGGCCTATGAAGTCTTGGTGTAATTAAGCCGAGACTATTTTAAGACTTTAAAGGGGCTACGGCCCCTTTTTTGTTATACCAATGCTGTTAAGTATGTGAGCAGATATTGCGTTGGCTATTTAAGTGAATTGGTATTATCGCAGCGCAAAAAAGACCGCCATGGAAAGCAGGGTGGTGGCGTAGATACTATGGCTTTTATAGGCGGTAATAATGGCGACAAGGGCCGCAACCAGATACGGATTCTGGTAGCTCAACTGCCACTGATTGCCAGGTAAAACCACTATGGGCACCCAGATGGCGGTAAGCACGGCCGGGGCGCTAAAGCTTAAAAAACGCTGCATTTTTGCGCCGACCCGAAATGGCAGGGCATGGTGTAAAAATAAATAACGACTGCCAAAGGTAATGGCCGCCATCAGTAATATGGTGGTGATCATTGCACCCTCCCGCGACTAAGCACATAGCCAACGCTCATGCCGATGAGAGCACTAAACACCAGCCATAATTCTACTTGCCAGGACTTGAGCACCGCAGCACTTATCCCCGAAGCCAGTACACAGGCCAGAGTTGCCCAGTTTTTAATGGCCGGGATCACTAGGGCGATAAAGGTGGTGGCAATGGCAAAATCGAGACCAAGATTGGTTAAGTCAGGCAGCAACTGTCCCGCCACTATGCCCAGCAGGGTCCAAATATTCCAGGCAACATAAAAGCTAAAACCAGCACTGAGGGCATAAATGAGTCGTGCCTTGGTTTGATAGGCCTTTGGGTGGTGGGAAAAAGCAAAGAGCTCATCGGTCAGCACAAAGCTGACAGGTAAGCGCCACCTCAAGGGTTGAGCAATGACCTTTTGGCGAATGGCCAAGCCATATAAAAAGTGCCGAGAACTAATGATGAAGGTGGTGATGGCTATAGTCAGCAAAGGGGTGTCGTTGGCGATAAGCTCAATGGCCACCAACTGGGCCGAGCCGGCAAAAACCAATAAAGACATCAGCTGAGCCTCTATTAAAGTAAAGCCGTTTTGCATTGCCAAAGAGCCGCACAAGAGCCCCCAGGGCAGTACCGCCAGGTTAAGAGGCATCATATCGAGTTGCCCTTTGATAAATGCTTTTTGCTGCAGTTTGGTACCGCGTTTTATATGAGTAGACTTGCTCATAGATAAAAATTAACCGAGTTGATTTCGCACCGACGCTAGAGTTTGGCATAATCGCGGCTATTGCAAAAGAAGTGGAGCAGTTATGAAAGTTTGGGATGGATATATACGTTTTTTTCATTGGGCCTTGGTAAGTTGTTTGGTCGGCCTGTATTTCTCCGCCGAGGAAGGAGCCATGGAGCTACACTTTGTGCTCGGTTATATCACCCTGGCGCTTTTGGCTACGCGTTTAATCTGGGGTCTGGTTGGCAGTGACACAGCGCGCTTATCGGCGCTATTTCATGGCCCCAAAGCGGTTGTTCAGGCTCTACAAGCCAAGCATTTAACTCCTGGGCATAACGCCGCTGGCAGCTATATGGTGCTGGTATTTTTTGCATTGATTCTGTTGCAGTTGGCGACCGGCTTGATGACCACAGATGACATCATGGTTGATGGTCCTTTGGTGCAATATGTGTCTTACGACTGGGTTGAATGGGCGTCTTCGTTGCATCATCAGAATTTCGATTGGCTGCTGATCGCCATCGGCCTGCATCTTGTTGCCATTGTTGTTTACGCCCTGCGCGGCAAAAAATTGGTGCCGGCTATGGTTACCGGACGCAATAAGCAAGTCAGTACCGCTGCACAGCTAAAAGCAAGTTGGCCGGCTTTTGCTCTTTTTGCCGTTTTATTGGGTGTGCTGCTAACAACTTGGGGTTATGAGCCACTACAAACTCTGCTATAGCGACGAATGGCGGCTGTTTACGATCTGTTACAAAACTAGAAATAGCCGCTAGGGCTTACTAAATGCGGGGTCATGCCCCGCACGTAAGCCTTTATCTTCTGTTTACATGTTTACCATATTGTAACGTACCTGTTTTGGCATTATTGTCCGCCAGCAACAATAAAGCAGTAATGCTAACAATTAAAACAGGTATTTGTATGAAGCAAAATCTTCGCCGCAGCGCAATTGCGTTAGGCATCTCTTCTGCGCTGATGAGCGCCCCGGCTGTAAGTGCCACTCTAGAAGCGCAAGCTAAGACTCTGGATTCTCAGTACAAGGTGAATGTAGAGCGTCAGGTCGCTGAATTTAAACAACAAGAAAAAACTGCGGTTGCCTGGTTGGTCGAATTAAATGGTCAGTCGCTCTACGGTGTTAATAAGCCGCAACAGGCCACTGTGAGTGCCAACATTAGCGATATGCAGCAGCGTGTAATGAGCGATATGCAGAGCATGGATCTTAACCTTAAGGTTATTACCCGCACCTCTAAGCTTGCTAATGCCTTGGTTGTTGATGGCCAGGAAACCGATATACGTCAGTTGGAAAACCATACCGACGTTAAAGCCGTATATCCCGTTTATGATTACGAGCTGGCGGTAGCAGACAGCGCCGATTATGTTAAGGCCACGCCCTTGGTTGAAAACGGTCTTGCCAGCGGTAAGGGCGTACGTGTGGCCGTACTAGATACGGGTATCGACTACACTCATGCTGCCTTTGGGGGTGAAGGTACGCTTGAGGCCTATGCCGCAGCCATTGCCGATGAATCAGTCACCTGGCCGCAGGGTATAGTTAAAGGCGGTTATGACTTCGTCAATATGGACCCAGATCCAATCGACAATGGCACTAACCACGGTACCCATGTATCTCACTCGGTAACCGGTATTGCCCCAGATGTTGAATTATTCGTGTATTCCGTGTGTGCAGGTGGATGTTCGGGTAAGGCCCAGCTTATGGCCTTGGAAGCGGCTATGGATCCTAACCAAGACATGGATATTGAAGATCGGGTTGATGTGATCAATATGTCACTCGGTGGTGACTTTGGCGATATCGCCGAAAGCGCCGTAGGCCTGTTTATTAACCGCGCCGTGGCCTTGGGCACCAATGTGGTGGTCTCTGCCGGTAACGATGGCGATATTCCATACATTGTTGGTGGTCCGAGCACGACCGAGCACGCTCTTTCTGTGGGCGCGATGACGCATCCAGCGGAAGAAGTGAGCATTGCCAAGGGTACGGTAGCCGGTGCCGAAGCGGTATTCCAGGGCGCCAGCTTTGGTCCGGGTGTAGGCAGCTTTAATAGCGATGATATTGAAGTTGTTTACCCGGAATCGAATCAAACCGCTTGTGTTGCTTTTGCCGATGATGTTGATTTTACCGGCAAGGCGGTGATTATTGATCGTGGCGGTTGTGCTTTCACCCTTAAGGTATTGGCGGCGCAGGAAAAGGGCGCGGCCTTTGTTATTATCGCCAACAATAGCGATGACGGCACCCCGGCACCTATGGGCGGCTTCGATGCAGCGGTTACCATCCCATCTGTGGGTGTGAACAAGGCTACAGGTTTACAGCTTAAAGAAGGCGCAGCCTTTGCTGTTGAATTAACGCTGGCGACCACCGCCGGTGCTGTTGCTGACTTCAGCTCACGTGGACCTTCGGTAAGCGGCTTGCTTAAGCCGGAAATTACCGCTCCTGGCGTAAATATTATGACCGCCCACCCAGGTACAGGCGATGGTTTAAGTGGTGCTAACGGTACTTCATTCTCCGGCCCAATTACGGCGGGTGCTATGAGTATCCTGAAAGAAGCTCTACCAGAGCGTAATGCCTTTGAACTAAAAGCAACGCTTATGAATGCGGCGAACATGGATGTCACTATTACACCACGAGAGCTGGATGAAAATGCCGAGCTGGCACCAATCAGTATTATTGGGGCGGGTCTGGTAGATGTTGAAAAAGCAGCCAACTTACCGGTAGCTGCCTGGGCTAAAGACACCCGTCAGGCAGCACTATCGTTTGGTTTACACAGCCTGGCAGAAGTGGCCACCATGACCAAGACGGTACAGGTTAAGAACTTCTCAAATACGGCGAAAACATACGATCTGGCTTGGCAGCAGCGCTATGCGGATGATGCGGATTCAGGCGCCATCATGGCGGAATACCCTTCGTCAGTGACTGTGCCAGCAGGTCAAACTGTTGAGTTCGATGTAGCCGTAACCATAGACCCTGCCAAGTTGCCGGAATGGGGCGTGGACTTCTCTAACACCTGGAAAAATGAGGCAGGTCCGTTACTGACCAAATCTGAGCTAGACGGTGCCCTGGTATTCAATGAAGGTGGTGAGCATGCCTTACATCTGGTATATCACGTGCTGCCGCGTGCCGCAGCAAAACCTGTATTAGATGCACAGAAAGCCGACTCAGGTGTGGTATATACGGTTACCAATGAAGGTGCTACCGATTTTGTACCTATGTTCATTGCAAATGTCGCCACCGATGCGGTTGGTGACAGCGAGCGTCTGGACATAGTTTCTGGCAGTGTTGAAACTTTCGAAGTACCCACATCCTTCTGTGATTCTGGCTACGGTGTGTTTACTACCATAGTCTTGAACCAGGCTATTGCCTCTAACTTTATCGGTAACTTTGCCGCCGATTTCGATTTAGAAAGCGATGGTGTATGGGATGCGCGTGTGCATTCATTGAGCTACCGCTCATTTGAAACTACTGTGCCGTTACCGCCAATTCCGGTTACTTACTCTGTGCCAGCTTACTCATTGAGCAACCTGTACTTTGATAGCGGAACCAATTATGTAACCCTGCAAAACTGTCTTGAAGACTATGGTCTAACCGCTGCAGAGCTGGGTACTCTTGATGCCACCGTCCGCTTTAGGGTAGGCGAAGGTTACTATGATGGTTCAGGTGCCAATGCGGTAGACAGTGCGCAAGGTAGTTACGACTTTGCCCTAGCAAATGTTGCGGCAATGGCGGTAGATGCACAGGGGAATGAAGTTGCAAGTCTGGCTCCGGGTGAATCGGCACAATTGCTATTTACCGATGCTGACTTCACCATCTTGTCTGCTTCAGGCTCGACCCCGGTTGTCGCTTCGATTGGTGACGATATGAAAGTGGCACCAAGCCTGGCCGATGCCGAATTCAGCGTTGATGAAAACACTGTTGATGGCACAGTAATTGGTACTCTATCGGCAATGCGTAATGCGCCGCTGGCCGGTGCTATCTCTGAGTTTATCGTCACCGGCTCTACTTCAACGGCGGTAGAAATTAATGACATGGGCGAAGTGCTTGTGGCCAATGCCGAGCAGTTGGACTTTGACGCTGGCCTTGAGCAGATCACTTTGACAGTGGTTGCCACCGACACCTTTGGCCACATTTCAAATGAAGCAACTGTTGTTGTTAAGGTGAACAACCTGGCCGACGAGATTTCTGAGCAGCCGACAACACAGCCTAAGGTTGAACCTAAGAAGAGCACTAGCTCAGGTACTTGGGCCTGGTTGACTCTGCTGATGGCACCGGCGTTATGGTTACGTCGTCGTCGCGGCTAAGCTAATATTTGGGCACAAAAAACGGCGCTTATTGCGCCGTTTTTTTATTGTTTAAAGAGCTTAGTCTTTAAACGAATTGTGGCAGTCTTTACAGCCTTTCGCCCAGTTTTGGAAAGCTGGTACGATAGTTTCTTTATCGCCGCTTTGTGCCGCTACCGCTAGCTCTTGTGCGTATTTTGCAAAGGCATCTGCTTTAGCATCAAAGGTCGCACGGTCTTCCCAGATAGCTGGTAGTGCGCTGGTGTCGCCCTTGTCAGTGCCGGCACCGAAGGCTTCCCAAGGCATTTGTGAAAGGGCTGCGGCATTGTTAGCACGCATGGCAAAACGCTCGGCCTCGAAAGGTACCTTGCCTTTAAGCATGTCACCCATATCGGCGATTTGTACACGGAGCAGTGAGAATGTCGATTTACGGTAGTCGATAGCATCTTCAGGTTTTTCAAAAACCGAGCTTGCTAAGGCTGATGATGAGCTGGCAGCCAGCGCGATTGCAGTGATAATAGAGTGTAGTTTCATTCCATTAGTCCATTATTATAAAAGTTGTGTCCCTTTTTACCTAAGGGATGCAGCGAAGACAAGCCTGGCTCGGTAATTAGCATTGTACAGACCTGTCAGCACTGTGAAGAAGTATTTACTCGCCTAGGTCGATATCGGCAAAAATCATCCCCCGACGCATGCTTCTAAAGGCAAGATAAACCTCGGCAAGCAGGGAAATAAATGCCAGGATCAGCAGCACCATGGCAATCATAAAGCACAAGGCTATCGCGGTTCCCAGGTTAACCGATTGAATATTAGCCATAAAAAGCAGCATAACCACGGCGCTTACCAAGGTGGCGCTAAGTACGCTTAAGCTAAAAGCCAGATGAATATAGCGGGCGCGTTTAAGCAGGGCACGCAATTCTGTGGTCAGGGAGCGGTTAAAATCTTCATCGCTGCTAGTTTTTAGTTTACGCTCAAGAGTGCGAGCCCGGTCTGTGATGCGCGCTAAACGATTTGATAGTACCCCCAAGGTGGCGGCGATACCCGTGATAAGGAAAACCGGGGCAACGGCGGTTTGAATCACCTTTGCCATGGTGAGAATATTAACGACATCTGTGTTCACACTGACTCTCACTGAAAGAATGACAATGTCGTTAGTCTAGCGGTAATTGCCGATGAAGGATAGAATTTTGCTCTGGCGAAAAGCTGGACACTAGGCAATAAAACTGAGAATCTCAGTAACTTAACAACAATCACAGGAGTGAACATGGAACCCGTATTACCTGAAAAAAATGACACGGCGAAAAGCAACGATGAGAAGAGCATGGCGATGTTGTGCCATTTAGCGGCTTTGGCCGGTTTTATCGTACCTTTTGGCTCAATTTTAGGCCCTTTGATTATCTGGTTGGTGAAAAAAGAAGAGATGCCTATTGTCGATCGTCATGGCCGCGAGTCATTGAACTTTCAGCTCACCATGCTGATCGCCTATATCGTTTGTTTTATTTTGATTTTTGTCGCCGTGGGTATTCTGCTGCTGCCAATCGTCGCCTTGTTCTCCTTTATCATGGTGATTGTGGCCTCGATCAAGGCCTATGAGGGCAAAGAGTTTAGTTATCCGTTTACCATTAAATTCTTATAAATGGTGAGATCGGTAGCAGAATGCCCAGCGTGATGCTTGGCGGTGAAGGTTAGTTAGGGTCTGTTTATCTTTGCGGTTTACTTTATGTTCAATCTAAACGCATTCTGATCACGACGCTCGTTATGCTGCATAGTCATTCTATGTTCATAGCGAGCAACACAGAGCAGGATGCGTTTAGATGAACCCGTAGGGCAGCGCTTGTAGCGCATTTCTACTGTGTTGTTACATGTTAATGTACGCCTACATGGATGTAGGCGGTAGAGCGACGCAGGAGCCAAAGCCGAGAATAACTACACCACACATGTGCCGCCTTGTATAAATACACTACAAACTGCTGCAGAAACAAACAACAAAGGTCAACAGACCCTAGGAATTATGGCCTATTTAAGCCTGTTATTGAGCGCCTTTATTGCTGCCACCCTGCTGCCCAGCTCTTCGGAGCTGATGCTCAGTGCCATGGTGGTTAAGGGCGGGTTGTCCTTGCCCTTACTCTGGCTCAGCGCCACCTTTGGCAATGTCTTGGGCAGTTGTGTGAACTATGCCTTGGGAACCCAGGTGACTCGCTTTGCCGATAGAAAATGGTTTCCCGTGTCCGCCAAGGGCATGGCCAGGGCGCAGCAGCAGTTTAATCGCTTTGGTGTATACAGTTTGCTGTTTGCCTGGCTGCCAGTGGTGGGCGATCCGCTGACCTTAATTGGCGGCGTATTTCGGGTGCGCTTTAGTCTGTTTCTGCTGCTGGTCAGCATAGGCAAAGGCGCCCGCTATCTGCTGGTGATCCTGATGGCGCTCGGGCTTGAAGAGTTCCTCTAAGCGCTCGCTACTGAGGGCGTTGCCAGTCCAAGGTCAGCGACACCGAATCGGCAAAACGCAAGGCATGGGGTTTATCGACTCTCGCCTTGGCGTAGTGCACGCTGGGGTGGCTATGACACAAGGCCAAAATCTCCGCCACCAACTTTTCCAATAACAGAAAATGCCCCTGCTCTACCAGCTCGATCACCGCCTTGGTGATAGTTTTATAGTTGAGCGCCTGAGCTACTTCATCTTGCTCGCAGGCCTTATCAGCCGGGTAATGAATCTCTAGGTTGATCACTACGTCCTGCTTCTTTTCCCGCTCCTCGGGATTAAAACCTATATAGGTGCGCAGCCTGAGGTTGGTGACATTGATAATGGCATTGGTCATTAGTTTTTCACCAGCTGTAAAAATTCGTTGCGGGTTTTTGAGTCGGTGCGGAAATTGCCCAGCATCACGGACGTACGCATTTTTGAATTCTGCTTTTCCACGCCACGCATCATCATACACATATGCTGGGCTTCAATGATCACACCCACGCCCTTGGCGCCAGTCACCTGTTCAACCGCCTTGGCGATCTGATGGGTGAGTTGCTCCTGAATTTGAAAGCGACGCGCATACATGTCGACGATGCGGGCAAATTTCGATAGCCCCAGCACCTTACCATCCGGGATATAGGCGATATGGGCCTTACCGACGAAGGGCAGTAAATGGTGCTCGCACATGGAATAAAGCTCAATGTCCTGCACCAGAACCATATCATCCGCATCAGAAGAGAACACCGCATTGTTAGTGATCTCTTCAAGCGTTTGTCGATAGCCCTTGGTAAGGTATTCCATGGCCTTGGCGGCGCGTTTCGGGGTGTCGAGCAGGCCTTCTCGCTGAGGGTCTTCGCCAACGGCGCTGATGATCTGCTTAAAGCTGTGTTTTAAATCGTCTTGCATACTGTTCTCGTCTATTTTAGGTGGCGGCCGCCGTCGATGGCGAGGCTGCGCCCGGTAATGTAATGACTATTGAGCAGCAGCTCCACGGCGGCAATAATTTCCTGGCAGCCGGGCTCTATGCCCATTAGGGATTTGGTTAAGGTCTTTTGCTTGTACTGCTCATCGTCATGGTCATTGAAAATAATCAGCGACGGGGCAATGGCATTGACCTTTATCTTCGGCGCCCATTTGGCGGCATACGACTTGGTCAGGTTGTCGAGCGCAGCTTTGGAGGCGGCATAGGCCAGATGTTTGGGACTGCCGGTTTCGACCACATAGTCGGTCAGGTGAATCACATCGGCGTAGCCCTCGGCCTGCTCCAGCATATCGGCGCAGTACTGATTGATTAAATAGGGCACCTTGGCATGAATGCGCATCATGGCATCGAACAGCTGGGCATAATCACTGTTGTTGGCCTCGCAGTCCCAACTTGAGGCGTTATGAATGATCGCCCGCAGTCCACTGGTATGACGGCGAAGTTCGTCAATAAACTCCAAAATGCTGTGATCGTCGTTAAAGTCTGCGGCAATGCAGGTTGCCCCTTGCGCCGCCAGCTCGTCCACTGCCGGATGCCGGGTGCGGTAACTAATAATGACGTCGTGACCCTGGGCCAGCAAATGGGAGGCCAAAGCAAGGCCTATGCGCTGCCCGGCGCCGGTAATTAAAATAGGAAAAGACATAATTTCCAAAGGCTAAAAGCGTATAACCTTTACTATAAACAAATGAGTTCGTGATTGCAGTGTTTACGTATACAAATGCGTGGGCGATCACTGTGTTAGCAAAGAAAAAGCTATTGGGCGGGTGGCTAAGCAGGGCACCGACAAGACACCGGTGCCCGAGCAGATCAATCGTAGATGGTAGGTATGGGTTGGCGCTTATGCTGGGTGCGCTGGTAGATGCCGATAATATGCGCTTCAACTTCGGCGCTCACCGGTTTGCCTTCTAAAAAGTCATCAATTTGGTCGTAACTCAGGCCAAGGGCGACCTCGTCGGCCAGTCCTGGGCGGTCGCACTCGAGATCCGCGGTAGGAACCTTGTACACCAGATCCCTTGGCGCTCCCAAGGCTTCGGCCAAAGCGCGCACCTGGCGTTTGGATAGGCCGAATAAAGGCGCTAGATCGCAGGCGCCATCGCCAAATTTGGTATAAAAGCCGGTGAGGTTTTCGGCGCTGTGATCCGTGCCGACTACCAGGCCTTGAGTCAGGCCGGCGATCTCATACTGGGCTATCATGCGTTGGCGTGCTTTCACATTGCCCTTAATAAAGTCCACCTGGGTCTGCGCCGGCAGGGCCAGCTCGGTACCCGCGGCCAAGCCTGCTAAAACCTCATCATGCATATGATCGCTGGCCGGTTTGATATTTACGGTCACGCGTTGGCTAGGCTGTATAAAATCAACGGCCAACTGGGCCTCATGTTCATCGGCCTGGACGCCGTAAGGCAGACGCACGGCAATAAACTGATACTGATGGGTGTTATGCTCGTCATTGAGTTCGTTCACCGCCAATTGGCACAAACGACCACAGGTGGTGGAATCAACGCCGCCGCTAATGCCTAAAACCAAACTATGGCAATGGGCCTGCTGCAGACGGTGCTTAATAAATGCCACACGACGGGCAATTTCCTGGTTAACATCAATGCTTGGTTGCACCTTCATTTCGGCAACGATTTCGGCTCGCATAACTCCCCCGCTTGAGCTCAATGGTGAGTCGCTATTATGTAAGTATTTAACCAAAAGTTAAAGCGCGCAGCGGAGCTCTTGTAGCTCGGCCTTTGCCGCCAAGGTATAAGGCAGCCAATGGTAACCTGTTCCCCCCTTGTCGACGCAGAACCAAAACTAAATACCGAGCGCTGCTCCTTGCCCTAATCCCCGCGCACAATTAAAAGACACCAACAAAGCTGAAAAAATGTCATACACTAATGCTCAAAATAATAAAAACGCTAACAAATAGGTAAGTTACACATGTTGAAATGGGGAAAGCGCATTTTAATGACGGCCATTATAGGGCTGCTGTTGGTGACCGCGCTGGTTTACGGCCTGCTGTCGCTGAGTTTACCGACCTTGGATGGCCGTGGTAGCAGTGATGCGATCGAGAGCACGGTTACCATTAAACGTGACGCCTTGGGGCAGGCCATTATCGATGCACAAAGCATGAATGATGCCGCCTATGGCCTGGGCTTTGCCCATGGTCAGGACAGATTTTTCCAAATGGATTTATTGCGCCGCAATTCAGCCGGTGAGCTCAGCGAGTTGTTTGGTGAGGCGGCACTGGAGCTGGATAAAAAAATGCGCTTTCATCAGCTGCGCCAGCGCAGTGAGCGTATTTTTGCGCAATTGCCCAAGTCTCAGCAGACCTTGTTAAGCAGTTACAGCCGTGGCGTCAACGAGGCGCTGCAAGCTCAGTCGTTAAAGGGCTTTGAATATCTGCTGACCGGCGCCGAGGTCACACCCTGGCAGCCAGAGGATAGCCTGCTGGTGATCTACAGCATGTACTTGGACTTGCAGGCTGGCACCTTTGATCGCGATATGGTGTTGGAGCAAATTGAACAACTTTATTCCGCGCAAATGCGTGAATTCTTAACCCAGCCCAGTCCCTACCAATCGGCGCTGGATGGCAGCGAAATAAACCTGAAAGAACTGGCCATCCCCATGCTGTCTGCAGCAAATCTTACCGCCTCTGTGCCAGAAATTATCGCCTCGCGAGAGGTGGGCAGCAATAACTGGGCGGTCTCCGGGGAGTTAACCAGCAGCGGCCAGCCCATGGTCGCCGATGATATGCACCTGGGATTAGCTGTGCCCATTATTTGGTATCGCGCCCAGTTAAATATCGCCGATATTCAGGTCACCGGAGTGTCGCTTCCTGGGGCGCCGGCGATTGTTGTCGGCAGTAACGATAATATTGCCTGGGGCTTTACCAATGCCTATGTGGATACCTCGGATTGGGTTCGCCTGAATGCCGATGCCAAGCTGGAAACTGTGCAGGAAACTATCGCTATTGCCGGTGGCAAAACCTATGAATACCGTTTTTTAATGAGTGATTATGGCCCAGTGCAAAAGGTCAACGGCCAGCGCTATGCCCTCAGCTGGGTCGGTCATTATGACTACGCGGTAAACCTGGATCTGGCGGAACTCGCCACTGCCTCCTCTGTCACCCAAGCGTTTCAAATTGCCGATGATGCCGGTATGCCGGTGCAAAATTTAATGGTGGTGGATAAGCAAGGGCAAATTGGCTGGCAGCCCATGGGCGCCATTGCCGCGCGTACCAATCCAAGCGATATTGCTCTGGCTGCCGAAGAGTTTCAGTCCGACTGGTCCCACAATGAACCGCAGCGCCCACGGGTAATGAATCCTAACTCGGGTCGTTTGTGGAGCGCCAATGCGCGGGTAATATCAACTCAGGAGCACGCCCGTTTGGGGGATGGTGGCTATGCCCTAGGGCCCCGCCAGCAACAAATACGCGACCGCCTTTTTGCCCAAAACACCTTTGATGAGCAGGCGTTCTTAGCCTTGCAGCTCGATAATGAGGCGCGCTTCTTATCTAAGTGGCAGGCGCTGTTAGTTGCAACGCTCAAAGAGCAAGGCAGTACTCAGAATTTAGCTCTGGTTGAGCAGTGGCAGGGCTGTGCCTGCGCCGACTCCATAGGTTATACCCTGGTGCGCTATTTTCGCAGCGCCGTGATGGATACCCTGTTTGCCGATATTGAGGCCAGATTGGCGGAGCATGAGCTCTCCCTTGGTCCCATCAAGCGCAATTTAGAGCCGGCCACCTGGCAGTTGTTGGACAACCCAAGTGTCTGGGGTTTTGCCGATAAACAGCAGCTGTTAAGTAAGAGCTTTAATCTGGCGCTGGCGCGTCTGCGCGGCAAGTTTGGTGAAGACACGGCGAATTGGCGTTGGGGTAATGTCAACGCCATGGAGCTGAAACATCCTTTTGCCAAGCAAATCCCGCAGCTCGGGAGCTGGCTGAACATGCCTAAAGTCGAGGCCTTTGGCGATAGCTTTATGCCGGCGGTGCAGCGCACCGACTTTGGTGCCTCACAACGCTTTATTGCCCAACCGGGAAGGTTAGAGCAGGCGATTATGGCCATTCCCGGCGGCCAGTCGGCGCATCCCTTGTCGGCCTTTTACCGTGCCGGTTATGAGCAATATGCCACGCACCAGGCCACGCCCTTGCTACCCGGCGCGCCAGAGCACAGATTGGAGATCCGTCCGGCTCGTTAGGTCTATCAGCGGTCGCAACCCGAGTGAGGTTGCGGCTCTTATCTGTGCGCGCAATTTGGCGGCGATAAACTAGACTAGGATTATCGCTAAAAAGCTACATAAGGACACAATAATGAGTAAAAACAGCATGATGATTGCGGTTCTGGTTGCCACAGTGGTCACCGCGCTAACGGTAAAGACCGCACAGGCAGAGGATGTTGAGGTAACCACTCAGCAACTGGACAAGCATATTTATGTCTTGTTTGGTCGCGGTGGCAATATTGCCGCCCATGTGGGCGCCGATGGCACCTATATTATCGATGACCAATTCGCCAAGCTGGCGCCGCAAATCAAAGCCAAGCTCAAAGAGCTCAACCCCAATGCCGCGGAGTTTGTGCTAAACACCCATTATCATGGCGACCACACCGGTGGTAACGAGGTGTTTGCGCAGGCGGGGGCCCATGTTATCGCCCACCATAATGTTCACAAGCGCCTGGAAGAAAAGCATGGCGCGGGCTCTGAATTTTTACCACGCCTGAGCTTTGGTGCCGACCTGACTTTGCACTTTAATGGTGAGCATGCGCGCCTGGTGCATTATGCCCACGCCCATACCGATGGCGATGCGGTGGTGTTCTTCAGCGACGCCAATATAGTGCATATGGGAGATATCTATTTCAATACCGGTGGTCTGCCTTATGTTGATGTCGATGGTGGGGGCAGTGTCGATGGTATTTTAGCGGCGCTGCAAAGTGTGCTAGAGCAAATTGACGACAGCACCCAGGTGATCCCCGGACACGGGCCCATCAGCGACAAGGCTGGACTAATGCGCTATCAGGCGTTGGTGGCCAAGGCCAAAACCCTTATGCTTGAGGCCATGGAAAAAGAGCAGACCCTGGATGCGGTAATTGCCGCCGACCCCTTTGCCGAACTGAATTTAAAATATGCGGACTGGTTGCCGAAAGAGCGGGTGATCACCCTGTTTTACCGCAGCCTGGGTGGCGAAGAATCGAAACCTTAATTTAACATTTGTAATCGCTTACTTTATACTCCTTGTTCTTAGCTACAAGGAGTATAAAGAATGAATAACAACAATAACTTGCCTGATCTCACAGCCTCGGTAGGCAAAAAGAAGGGACTGATCGGCGCTATTTTCGTGGTGCTGGTATTGCTGCTTGTGGGGTTCAAGAGCATGTATACCGTGGATGAAGGTCATGTCGGTATTATCAAGCGCTTTGGTGAGGCCACCGAGCAGGTTAACCCTGGTCTGCATACCAAGATCCCCTTTGTCGATACGGTGGAAATGCTGGAGATACGTACCCGTAAAAACGTCGAAAAACTGCGCGCCGCTACCCATGAGCAGATGCCATTGACCGCAGAAGTGAGCATCAACTGGACGGTCAATCGTGAGGAAGCCTTTGATCTATTCAAAAGCTATGGCGGCCTGACTCAGTTCGAAAGCCGTATTCTTGACCCTAAATTGCGTTCCGCGACTAAGGATGCTCTGGCGCGCTATAAGGCCGAAGAGCTGATCCAAAACCGCTCACAGGTAATTGCCCGCATTGAAGAGTTATTGCTGGAAGAAATGAAGAGCTACCCGGTTAAACTGGACTCGGCGCAAATTGAAGACCTGGTATTGCCACCTAAATACATTCAATCCATCGAAACCAAGCAAACCGAGAAAAACCTGGCGGCGGCAGAAAAGCACAAGCTAGAGCGCCAGAATCTGCAGGCGCAGCAGGAAGTGAACACCGCTAATGCGCAACGTGATGCCGCCAAGGCCAAGGCCGATGGTCTGGCCTATGCGATCAAGGTTGAAGCCCAGGCCGAGGCAGAAGCCATTCGTATGAAGGGTTTAGCTGAAGCGGAAGCCATGCAAAAGAAAGCCGAAGCCATTAAGAACAACGCCACCTTGGTTGAGTACATGCGTGCGCAAACATGGAACGGACAAATGCCAACCACGGTTATGGGTTCGGATCAGGGTATTCTTTGGAATATGAAAGAAAAGTAAGTGCCTTGGCATACTGCATTAAGATGATTAGTGCGGTATGCCTATACCTACACCCCCGACGAGCTCTGCAGCGAACTCTTCGGCAAACGCTCGCCTGAGCCATGTTAATACTTTAGGTAATTCCCCTTCTTTTTAAGCACTACCAGCTCTAAATAATCGCCAAAATTTTCAAAGGGTTACGCTAGCTCCAAGAAAAAACAGTAAATTTTTTGATCGCTTTTTACTCACCCCCTCGTAGTAACAAGGGCTATCTAGTTACACTAATGAGGGATTAAAACGTGAATAAACTACTTAAAACCCTAGTGCTACCCAGTTTGTTGGTACTTACTGCTGCCTGTAGTGACGATGACAACGACAAAACCCCAGTACAACCGGAACAGCCGCAAACTTCCGTGGTGGATGTGGCCGCTGCATCGGATGATTTCGAAACCCTGGTTGCCGCCCTTAAAGCAACCGGGTTGGATGCGACGCTCAGCGACATGAACGCCCAGTTCACCGTCTTTGCACCAACCGATGATGCGTTTGCCTTGCTGGGCGAAGACACCATTAATGCACTGCTTGAAGACCCGGACACCTTGTCTGAGATTCTCACCTACCATGTACTCGACTCTCGCGTTGAATCGGGTGCCGCCGTCTCTGCCGCGGGCTCAACCGTGGCAACGGTCAATGGTGCATCGATTGGCTTATCCTTGTCGGGAGATGATCTGCTGGTCAATACCGCAACCGTCACTCAGGTAGACATTAAGGCGTCCAATGGCGTGATCCATGTGATCGACGCGGTGCTGATGCCGCCCGCGCAAAGCGACGAGATGCCGACCATGAATATCGTTGAAACGGCCGTCGCCGCAGGTAACTTTACAACTCTGGTCGCCGCCCTTGAGGCTGCTAATCTGGTCGCCGCGCTAAGCGACGAGAGTGAAACCTATACGGTCTTCGCGCCTACCGATGATGCCTTTGCGGCGTTGGGCGAAGAGACCATCAATACCCTGTTGAACAACACCGAGGTGCTAAGCGAAATTTTGCTTCAGCATGTGGTCAGTGGCGAGGTGGACGCGGTGACCGCCTTCAGCTTAAACGGCACGCAAGCCGAAACCCTGTCCGGCAACATGATAGACATCATGATTGACCCCGAATCCGACACCCTTAAATTTGGTGACGCTACAGTGACCATGACGGATATCATGACAACCAACGGCATTATCCATGTATTAGCCACTGTGGTCGTGGGTGATGTGCAAGTACCGGCCCCCGCTCAGTCAATTGTTGATATTGCCGTTGCCGATGGCAACTTCACCACCCTGGTTGCGGCACTGCAAACCACTGGGTTGGACCTGGTACTGGCCGATATGGAGCGCGAATTCACCGTCTTCGCACCCAACGACGCGGCTTTTGATAAGTTAGACGAAGCGACCGTAGAGGCCTTGTTTGCCGACGCCGAAGCCTTGTCGGATCTGCTTTTATACCATGTTCTGCCCGATACAACCGTGCAATCGGATGCGGCGATTGCCGTGGCCAACTCGGACAATCCGGATATCACCATGGCCAATGGCGATGTGGCCACCTTGTCAATTCAAGACAACATGCTGTATATCGACCAGTCGCAGGTAACCACGGCGAATGTTGCCGCAGACAATGGCGTGATCCATGTGATCGATACCGTGTTGATGCCCACACCTTAGTTCAGTAATTATTGTGAGCACCTTTGGCCCGCTCTGTATGCGGGCCTTTTTTATGGATGGGAACCGCCTTTAAAACACTTCCTTTAAGGTCGCCATCATTTCCTCAACGGAGAGGGATTGCGGCGTGTCGTAATCGCTCAGCAGGCTGTCGGCGAGATCCCGTTTATGTTGGTGCAGGGCGAGGATCTTCTCTTCTATGGTGCCCTTGGCAATCAGGCGATAGACGGTAACGGGACGGGTTTGCCCAAGACGATGGGCGCGGTCCGAGGCCTGCTGCTCCACCGCCGGGTTCCACCAGGGATCCATATGAATGACATAATCGGCAGCGGTGAGATTGAGCCCCGAACCACCGGCCTTAAGGCTGATCAAAAACACCTCGCCAGCGCCATTTTGAAAGGCGTCAATGCGGGTTTGTCTGGCCGCCGCAGGCGTCGAACCATCAAGATACTGATAGCCAATCCCTTGTTGCTCCAGGTACTCGCGGATCAACTGCAAGTGGCCAACAAATTGGCTGAATATCAGCGCCCTATGATTGTTTTCTCGTAACTCTTCAAGTAGGTGTCCCAGGGCCGAAAGCTTGCTGCTGGTCAGCGTGCTTTGCTCGGCCACCAATTGGGGATGGCAGCAGGCCTGGCGCAACTTGGTTAACTGGGCCAGCAGTTGAATGCGTTGCTCCCCCGGGTTATCTAGCTGCTGTAATTGCGTTAATTGTTCCAGGGCGTTTTGTCTCAGGGCTTCGTAAAGGTGCTGCTCATCCTCGCTGAGGGTGATCAATTGATCGATATCCGTGCGTTCGGGCAGTTCGGTTAGCACCTCGGACTTCAGGCGGCGCAGAATAAAGGGTTTGATCAGCTCTTTTAGTACGCGCTTGGCTTTGAGTGCCTTGGCGGGCTCCTGCTGCTGATTATCGATGGGCAGCACAAAGCGCCGGCCAAAACGTTTTAAGTTGCCGAGCAGCCCAGGATTGATAAATCGAAACAGGCTCCACAACTCGGTGAGGTTATTCTCTATGGGTGTGCCCGTGGTGATCAGGCGAAAATCCCCTTTTAGGGCATAGGCGGCGCGGGTGCGCTTGGCCAACGGGTTTTTCAAGGCCTGAGCTTCGTCGGCGACAATGGTACACCAGCGAATTTTTTCCAGCGTTTCAATATGACGCTGCATTTGCTGGTAACTGATCACCAAACAATCGAAGGCGGCGCTTTGCTCTATGGCTGCTCGTTGCGCCTCGGCAGTTTTTAACTCACTAAAGAGCTGCACCCTGAGGGTCGGGGCAAATTTCGCCGCTTCCTTTTGCCAATTAAAACAGACCGAGGTGGGGGCGATGATCAGTGCCGGCCCTTTTGCCGCGCGTGCCACCAGTACCGCCAGCGCCTGCAGGGTTTTGCCAAGGCCCATGTCGTCCGCCAAACAGCCGCCCGCACCCCAATGGGCCAGGCGCATGGCCCAATCAAAGCCGTCGACCTGATAGTCGCGCAGTTGCGCCTGCAGGGTATTGGGCAGGGTCAGGGTTAAGGCGTTCGCTTCGCTCATGCGTTGATGTAATTGCTCCCAGCCGGGCACGGTTTGCATGCGCATGCCGGTGGTGTGGTCACGAATAAGGCGACTGCTCAGCGGATGATAGAAGCCTTGGTCGGCAGCGCCGTTGAGCACATCGAGCTGGGTTTTTAACTGCTCACTGAGGGCGAGAATGCGGTTGTCTTCCAAGGTAATAAAGCGCCCACCGCTGGTGGCCAGGGCATCGAGGAGCTGGCGTAACTCCAAGATCTTGCCATCGTCCAAGGTGGCACTGCCGGTAATATCGAACCACTCATTATGTTGGTTGATACTTAACTGAATATTCTCACTTTTCAGCGGCTTGGTCATATGCAGCGTTTTGCCCCGCGGCCAGCGTAGCTTGATTGGCAGCTCTACGTTGGGTTTGCTAAGAGCCAGTTGCAGCTGCTCCAGGGTGGCCAGTGCCAGTTGCCAATCCGTCTGAGCTAAACAGGTGTCCTGCATGGCCTGAAAATCCGGGCATTGATTATCCAGCTGCTCCAGTAACCTCTGCTCATAGGCGAGATCGCGCTCCAGAGCGATGCGTTTGCCCTTGATGTGGGCGCTGACATGGCGACTGCCCAGCCCGGGCTTCATTGTCGGACCATGCTCGCCAAAAGGCATCACCACACAGTCGAAGTTCAGCCCGGTTTTCAGTGGCGTGATGTTGACCACCAGGTGTTTATCCGGCTCGGTTTGGGTGAGGGTTTCGCCAATCCCCTCGATATCCGATTCGAGATTGATCAGTGGCGCTATGGCGCGAATGCTGTCTATGGCTTTTTGTTTTGCATGCGCCGGAATCACTAACCCGGATTCGCCGATAATTTTGGCGACCTTAAGGTGATTGGCGTTGAAAATGCTAAATTCTGCTAAGCCGTCGCGGACGTGTTTTAGGCTGACCACGGGGGGCTCCGAGTGCGCGGTTAATGCGGGAAGATGAGCGATACTTACGCTTAAATCAGGACCATGGGCGACGATACGAATGGTCGGTTCGCGCTGTACCAACTCCAGGGGCCGGCCTTCACCATCGACCAAGTTATCGGC
Source organism: Pseudoalteromonas sp. T1lg76 (assembly GCF_002964725.1). NCBI lineage: Bacteria > Pseudomonadati > Pseudomonadota > Gammaproteobacteria > Alteromonadales > Pseudoalteromonadaceae > Pseudoalteromonas > Pseudoalteromonas sp. T1lg76. Next base: position 5,022 of record NZ_PQCE01000037.1, on the reverse strand, counting down.
GCCAACAACAATGGGGAGGGCGCTACTGAGGTTGAGACGATACTCTTTGCTGCGGTAATAATCCTTGCCCGTGCTGGTTTCAATATGGGCGCAAATGGCCTTGTCCTGCTCGCTCAGATGAAAGCGTTCCGGTTCATTAACCAAGTGTTTTAAGCTCAGCGCCTTGCCTTTGCTCCAGCCCTGCTTGGTACGTTTTTGCTCTTTTGCTTTGAGGCTTGACTCGAAACGGCCAATATCCAGCTGCCAGACGACGCGGCTGGGCTCTTCGCTGTTTTGTGCCGCCGGGGTGTCCAGTGCCAATAATTGTTCAAGGGCAATATCCCAGCTTTCCTGAGAACGCATTAATTGCGTTATATTGAACGTAAAATTCGGCGAATCGCCGGAAATTTGTAGTAAAAAGTACGTAAATAGCGGCCATTGAATATGCTCAAAAAAGCGTTCGGCCTCGGCTTTTAATGCCAGTAGCCAGGGCTCGGGTGTGCGCATACTCCAGGTGTAAGCCGCTAAAGCAAAACACACGTAGAGGTAATAGTTAAGCTCACCCTTTTGGCAGTAGCTAAGATATTCTTGGCGAAACAGGTAGTTATCGCGCCCTCGCAGGTGCAGTAACAGGCGTCGCAGCACCAAATCAATGGTCAGTGCAAACTCGCCACGTTGTTTATCTTGCTGTTGGTTGTCGAGTTGGGTTTGCAGCGTCTGCCAGGATGAGGTATCACCTTGCTGACCGTTGCCCAATGCCAGCAAGGTGAGCTGATAGAAGAGGCCATACAGCCCCTCGATATAGGGCTTTTTACGTTTTTGATAGCGGCCTTTTTCCAGCTCGGCCTGGGTAAACAGGCGCATCGCCTTGGCATACTGCTGCTGCAAAAATGCCAAGCTGGCACGCAACAACAGGCTGTAGAGAGAATTGTCTTGTTCATCGAGATGTGCGTTTAGCTTGTCCAGTTGCCCCGCGAGCAGGTATTGCTCGGCCTTTAGGTAGTGGAGCCAGCGGTTTTTTGGCAAGGCGTCGCAGGCCTGATGCAGCCAATGTAAAAGCTGCGCCGTACTTTGCCCTTTTTGCCTGTGTGCCGCCAGCAAGGTGGCAAAGGCCTGATACTGCAGGCGTTCATCCAGGGTCTTAAATTCACCAAGATTAAAAGGGTAAAACACTAGACTACATAGCGCCGGCGTGTGTTGCCAATCAAGCTGCATGGGATTTTTCGCCAGCTCCATCAGTTCCTTCACTCGCCCTTGCTCACCAAGGAAATACATATCGCGCAGCAAGCGGCGTTTATCCGTGGTGTTGTCTTGCCATTGGTAGCTGTTAAGTACGGGCGCCACCTGCTCGGCGGCGCTAAGCAGAGTCACAAATAGATTTTTGCCTATGCTGCGTTTTACCAACGCATTGGCAATCAGACGATTGATGATGTAACCGTGACGGCTTTGTTGTACCAGTTCCAGGGTGCATAAATCGGCGATGATATGTTTGAGTGCCTTGTCGGTAATTTCCTCAAGGGCGCGTAATTCACTGTGCGCTAAAATGCGTCCCAGGGCATGCAGTTCTATGGGCTTGTAGATCACCGCCAGCGCTTGCGCCACATGTTGATGGGCTGAGCCACACTCATTAAAACGGTGTAACAGGGAGGCGATGGCCTCGTTGAGTTCGGCGGTGATGGTAATAAAGCGCATTAAGGGGTTAGAAGGTACTGATTAAGTAGCGAACACGCTAACAAAGCGATGGGGGATGGGCAAGAGAAAAGGCCGCCAGGCGGCCTTTGAAGACAAGATTTTAAAGCGCTAACGTCAGGATCTTGGTGGCCACTTCTGGGGTAATATCACCGTGTTCACCGAGTGCCGTCAGGCCATTGCGGCGCAGATTGTCTACCGCCTCGCTCACAGCCTGCTCCTGAAGGCCGTAATCACTTAAGCATGTTTTAACGCCCATTTGTTCGAAAAAGTCCTGAACTGCTTTGATCGTGGCGTCAATCAAGGCTTCTTCATCGGCATTTTCAAGGGCAAATACACGACGACCCAGTTGTAGGATCTTCTCGCGTTTTTGCGCTTTTTTCTCGAACATCAGCGCCGGTAGCACTATGGCCAGAGTTTGTGCGTGGTCCAGGTTGTACAGTGCGGTGAGTTCATGACCTATCATATGGGTGGCCCAGTCGTGCGGGACGCCTTGACCAATTAAGCCATTGAGTGCCATGGTGGCGGACCACATCACATTGGCGCGCATATCATAGTTTTGTGGCTCGGCCAGTGCCAGAGGGCCTTGCTCGATCAAGGTCGATAAAATGCCCTCGGCAAAGCGGTCCTGCAGCGGTGCATTGACCGGGTAGGTGAGGTATTGCTCAATCACGTGCACAAAGGCATCGACCACACCGTTGGCTACCTGACGAGGCGGCAGCGAATAGGTGTAGGTGGGGTCGAGCACGGCAAAACGGGGTTGCACTATGGGTGTGCCGAAGGCGCGTTTTTGTTGCGTCGCCTTCTTGGTAACCACTGAGTTACCATTGCTTTCCGAGCCGGTTGCTGGCAGGGTTAATACCGCACCTATGGGCAGTGCGCTTTTTACCTCGGCACCCTTGACGAGAATATCCCAGCCATCGCCCTCATAGTGCGCCGCGGCGGCGATGTATTTGGCGCCGTCGATGACGCTGCCGCCGCCTACCGCGAGAATAAAGGTGATCTTGTGCTCCTTTACCACGGCTAATGCTTCGCTCAGGGTTTCATAGGTGGGGTTAGGTTCGACACCGGCAAACTCAACAAAATCGAATCCTTCCAGGGCGTTGACAACATCGTCATACACGCCATTTTTCTTAATCGAACCGCCACCATATAAGAATAAAATCTTGTCGCTGGGTGCCAGGCGCGCGGTGATTTGCTTGGCTTGGCCCTGGCCAAAAAGAATTTCCGTGGTGTTCTTAAACTCAAAATTTAACATGGTAACTCCTACTTCTTATTTATTGCGCTGCTGCAAAGCAGAAATCAATGCGCTAGCCAGTTGCTTGTCTGAAAACGGGTTTTGTCCAGTTATTAACTCGCGATCGATCACCACATTGGGTTGCCAATCGGCGGCAAATTGCATCTTGCCGCCCGCGGTGGCCATGGCTTTTGCCGGGTAATAACGTAGCTTCTTACCATTTAATGAGGCTTCAAAAGTCGCTTCTTCAGGGTTAGAGAAGATGGTCATGCTATAACCCTCATACAGCCAGTCAGTTGCTTGTGCCTCGGCACCTTGAGCAATGTTTTGCTCGTACTCCACTGGGCTTTGCTGGGCCGATAGCAAGGCAATGGGGCCATGGCAGATAGCCGCTGTTGGCTTACTTTGCTCATGAAAGTGCTGCAATATGGTGCGAACATCTTCATTGTTGGCTAAATCGATTAGCGGCGCATGGCCGCCGGGAATAAAGACACCGCTGTATTGATCCAGGCCTTGTTCGATCACTTCCTTCAACGTGTGAGTGTCGTTAATCCCCTCAAGGTTGGCGATCACCTCTTGAATGCGTGCCATTTCGGCCTCGTCATCGCCAAAATACATGGCCTGCACCGAATTTTTATCAACCGCCGGCGCGTTGCCTTTGGGTGTGGCGAGAACCAGTTCATAACCGGCCTTAAGTAATTCGTCCGCTGGCACCCCGAATTCATTGAGGTAATAACCGGTTTCATAGCTGCTGCCATCGGCAAGCTGCATCTGGGTTTCGCTGGATAAGAGCACCAGTATCTGTTCGCTATTTTCTTGTGCCTGTGCGGCGCTGGTGGCCGTCAGTGACAGAGCGGTTGCGAAGACCGCGGCAATTTTTTTAAAGCTCATCTGTGCCTCTGGTTGATAACCAAGTTAGGTGAAAGATGTATCCAGTATAGTTAAGCTCTATAATAAGTAGAATTCAGTTTAATTTGGGTTAGGTATAAAATATCTGATGTCTTACTTTGTCCAGCTTCGTACCTTTGTTGAGGTGTATCGTTGCCTGAATATTTCCCGGGCGGCGAAAAACCTTGGTTTGTCTCAACCGGCGGCAACCGCGCATATCCAAAGCGTCGAGTCCACGGTGGGCAAGACCCTGTTCACCAGGCGTCATCGTGGTGTTGAGCCGACCAACCTAGCCCATGAGCTGGCGGCGCAAATCGGCGGTCATTTTGATGCCATAGAGCAGAAAATGGCCTCCACGCGCAGCCGCTCCAGTGAGGTGAGAGGCACTATCACCCTGGCCGGGCCGGCGGAATACATTAGCTATGTGGCCTCGGCCCAGTTGGCCAACCTGCTGCAGGGTGGCCATGTCGATGTCAGCATTTTGCCCGGTAATAGGGAGCAGATTTATTCGGCCCTGGATAACGGCGTCGCGGATTTGGCCATTACCGCCTCCTTGCCCGATAGCAGCATGTATGACTATCAGGTGCTGGACTCGGAACGGTTGATGTTAGTGACGCATAAACTGCTGGCCGACTCATTGCCGACTCAGGAGATGGATGCCAATTTGCTCAACACCCTGCCGGTAGTCGCTTACAGCCCCCAGTTGCCGTTGATCCGCGAGTATTTTGATGTGGTGTTCAAGGCCCATTGCCGCTCGCAGATTATTGCTACTTGTCCGGATATTCGCGCCCTGGCCGGCATAGTGCGCACCGGGGTGGGCTATTCGGTATTACCCGATTATTTATGTTATGACGACCTGCGCAGCGGGCGCCTGGTCAGCCTGGGTCCCGAAGGGCCGGAGAATAATATTTACCTGGCCTGGCGCAAGGGCGCCCTGGCTCATCCCAGGGTGAATTATGCCCGAGATATTTTGATGGCGTTTTCCAATATCAATCGCTATGCATTTCATCGCGAATAAGGAGTTAACCCTTTCGTTTTGGTGAGATTATCACCACAATAGTCTGAGGGTCTGTTTATCTTTGCGGTTTACTTTATGTTCAATCTAAACGCATTCTGATGAATATAATCACTGATTTATGTGGTTAAATTCATCCATGAAGCTTGGTTACATCGCGCATCCATGCGCTCACCTCGCTAAGCTGCGAAGCATTGCTTCGGTCTTGCTCGCC
>NZ_PQCE01000036.1:0-10813 GCF_002964725.1 Pseudoalteromonas sp. T1lg76 | reverse complement strand
GCGGAGAGATAGGGATTTGAACCCTAGATAGGCTATTAACCTATGCCGGTTTTCAAGACCGGTGCTTTCAACCACTCAGCCATCTCTCCAAACGCGGTACCCGGACGACGTATCGTCCAAGTTAAATTTAGTGGCGGAGAGATAGGGATTTGAACCCTAGATAGGCTATTAACCTATGCCGGTTTTCAAGACCGGTGCTTTCAACCGCTCAGCCATCTCTCCGCAGCGGGGCGAATATTAGAGAAATGAATTGCGTTTGTGAAGTGTTATTTTCATTTTTTTGTTTAACCGCTTAATTTTTGACTGTTTTGCGCAACATTGCAGCAAGTGAGATTATTTATCCGCCATTGAAAGTGAAAGGTTTGCCCATATTTATAAGACTTGATAATCTTGAACCTGGATGTAAGTAACATCCGAGGATTGATTAATTTGAAGGAGTTTAACAATGGCGTTTAATAACTCGTACAGCACGGCTAAGCCGATGATGTCGACCATTGAGACGAATAAGGTTTTAAAGAACACTTACTTTTTACTCGCGATGACGTTGGCATTCAGTGCTGTGACTGCGGGTATTTCTATGGCGCTTAACCCTCCGTTCTTTACGGGGATCATCTGCTCTTTGGTAGGTTTGGGTCTGCTTTTTGTAGTTAACAAGAAAGCCGAAACAGCCTCTGGTGTCATGTGGGTATTTGCCTTTACCGGCATTATGGGCTTTGGCCTGGGTCCCCTGCTTAACCACTACGCAGCAATGCCAAGTGGCCCGTTCTTGATCATGCAAGCCCTGGGTTCAACGGCGCTTATCTTCTTTGGTCTTTCTGCTTATGCACTTACTACCAAAAAAGACTTCTCATTTATGGGCGGTTTTTTAACCGTAGGTCTGTTGGTGGTGATCGTTGCCAGTATCGTTAATATTTTTATCGGCAGCTCAATTGCCTTTATGGCTATCAACGCGGCGGTGGTATTTATTATGTCGGGTCTGATCCTGTTCGATACCAGCCGTATTATCAATGGTGGCGAAACTAACTATATCCGCGCCACGGTTGCCCTATACCTTAACGTATACAACCTGTTTACGTCACTTCTGCACCTACTTGGCGCAACAGATGACTAATAAATAGAATTTGTTAGAATAAGCCCCATTCATTGGGGCTTTTTTTTGGATTGAATTTGGCCAGTTTCGTACTTTCACTACACAGTGCGCCGAGCGATACCGACACGCTCAATGCCCTAGGGCGCTTTGCCACTTCAGCGCTGGCGCAGGGGCACACAATTCGCTGTATTTTCCTGTATCAGGATGGGGTGTATCACGCCTCCCCTTGCTTTGATTTAGCCAGCGATGAATTTGACCCGGCCAAGGTATGGCAAGACCTGCACAAGCAAGGCATTGAATTACATCTGTGCGTTACCGCAGCCACTAAGCGCGGCATCGACTTGGACCAATGCAAACACTTTAGTGTCTCCGGTTTAGCGGAGTTCGCCATGGAAGCGGCGCAGGCAGACAGATGGGTGCAATTTAAATGAAGCATATAGTGGTTATTAGCCAACAGGCCCCCTATCAACAGCAAAGCCTTAAAGAAGCGCTTGATTTGCTGCTTATCTTTGCCGCCATCGACCAGGAAGTGTCCTGGCTGATTGAAGGCGATGCGGTGTTCGCGCTATTGGCCGAGCAGCAGCCCAAACTACTTGGTCAGAAGGACTTCACCAAGGCCCTGAAGATGCTTGAGCTTTACGATATCGACAGCATTTATGTGTGCAGCGAGTCTTTGAGCGACCGAGGTATGGATGAGAGTGCACTCATCCTGGATGTAAAAAACGCTCTAGCGCAAGATAAACAAGCCCTGTTAGCAAAGGCAACTCAGGTGGTAGTACTATGAGTCACAACAATTTATTTATCCTCAGCCGCCCCCTTGCCTCATTGCCTTTATTAGCAAGCAAGCTCAGCAAAAACGATGCGCTCTTGCTGCGTGGCGATGCCTGCTACAACCCGGCGGCCTTTAGCATTTTTGAGGTGCCCGTTTATGCCCTGAAAACGGATGTGGTTGCCCGTGGCGCGCAGTCACGTTGTAGCAAGGTGCAGCTGATCGATGACCTGGAATGGGTCGCATTAACCCTTCAATTTCAAAGATGTATTAGTGAGTAACCATGATTGAATTTAACGGCCAACAACTTGAGACCGACAAAGAGGGTTATCTGCTTGATAGCAGCCTGTGGAGCCGTGAACTGGCCCCTATTATTGCCGCAACGGAAAACATCGAGCTCAGTGACGCCCATTGGGAAGTGGTGTTCTTTGTCCGTGAGTTTTACGAAGAATTCGACACCAGCCCGGCGATACGTATGCTGGTAAAGGCCATGGCCAAAAAGCTTGGCGAGGATAAGGGCAACAGCAAATACCTGTATAAGCTGTTCCCCAAAGGCCCGGCGAAACAAGCCACGAAAATTGCCGGTCTGCCGAAACCCGCCCGCTGCATTTAATGCCACGTTAAAGTAAAAAAGGAGCCAATGGCTCCTTTTCTTTATGCTTTAGCAATTACTTGGTGTAACCACGCGGCATGTCCGAAGGCGTGGTATAACGCTCTCGTAGCTTGTCTTGACGGGCCTCGGTCGACACCTTCTCACCGTCAATCCAGATACCTTCAATCTTGGCATTCAGTTCAAACGGATCGGCACTCCAAAGTACCAGATCTGCCGCTTTACCTGCGCTGATAGCACCGGCATCAATATTGAATGCCTCGGCCACATTGCTGCTGATGGCCGCTAACGCGCCCTGCTGGCTCATGCCGTAAGATACCGCATTACCGGCATCGAAACGCAGCTGATACAGGTTATGAGCACTGTCACCAGCGATAGTCAGGATCACCTTAACGCCTGCTTTTTCAAGCTTACCGGCATTAGCCAGATCCGCATGCATGGAATCAAAGTTGCCTGGCAGGTTGTCCATGGCGCTGATGATCACAGGCGTATTGCTGGCGGCAAGCTGCTCGGCAATCAATACCGCATCATGAGCACCGGCAAACACCATATTGATGTCGTACTTGGCTTTAAGCTTTAGTAACTCGAGCATTTCAGCGGCGCGTGATACGCCGATAAGCAGCGGCATGTCTTTAGCAAAGACGGCGTCTAAAACCTGAATTTCACGGTTGTGCGCATCGCTGTCTTTCTTTTCACGTTGCTTATGACCATCGAGTTTCTCGATCAGGGTCTGCATCGACAAGGCGCGTGAGCCCTTGCTCTTTTGTCCAAGCTCAATGGCCAAGGCCACATGCTTTTGGCTCACACTGTCGAATTCACCACTGAGCGATACCACAGAAGCAAGACCATTGAAAATGTCTTCGCTGCCGCCTGGCACGATCACGTCGCGGGTAATACCACCTTTACGTGCGTAAGGGATCAGCGATGAACGGGGATTAAAGGCAAGGCTTGGGTCAAAGGTGATTGAGGCTTTTTTATCGCTGCCATCACGTGAACCATCCACCGCACCCACTTCCACCAAACCCAGGTGATTTAGTGAGCCGATAAAGCCCGGTGTTAAAATTTTACCTTGTGCGTCAATCACTTCCTCGGCGTCAATTTGCGCCGGATTAACAGCAACAATTTTACCGTCTTTAATTAGCACAGACGCGTCTTTTAATACGCCCTGCTCGGTAGCGGTATGAATGGTAGCATTGGTAATAGCCAATGTTTGCGCGCCTGCGGATACACTCATCGCTAAGGCTGCGGCAACCGATGTCATTGTAAACAGTTTCATCTTGTTCTCCTTAGCGTTGGCCTAACATAAAATCACTTTGGGCTTGGTATTTCTCGTCATGGCGGTCATACACCTTGGCGCCATCAATAAATACCTGCTCGGCTTTGGCATAAACGCTAAACGGATTGTTGTCCCACAAAACCAGGTCGGCTTGTTTACCGGCGGCAAGAGTACCTGTTTTATCATCGATACCCAGGGCCTTGGCTGCATTTGACGTCAGCCACTTGATGGCGTGGGCTTCATCGATATTGAAACCATTTTCATTGGCGCGGTACATCACCTTACCCGCTTCCTGGTTTAGGCGCTGAATGGTGGTGTCTGAGTCGGAGTGAACTATGGCACAGGAGTTCTTCACCGCATCAACGATGGCAACATTTTCCTGAACCATGTCATAGGCTTCCATTTTAAAGCCCCACCAATCCGGCCACAGTGCTGCACAGCTGCTGTTTTCGGCAAGCAAATCGGCAATCTTGTAGGCTTCAATACCGTGGTGGAAGGTACCGGCGTGATAATCAAACTCTTTCGAAAGGTCGATCATCATGGCCATTTCTTCTGCTTTATAGCAGTGGTTATGGATCAAAATGTCACCATCGAGTACACCGCGCAGGGTGTCCATGGTCAGGTCGCGCTCGGGCGCCTGTACATTCTTACCGGCGTCATAATCGGCATCGTACTTTTCCCAGGCACGCTTGTATTCTGTGGCATCAATCCAGGCATTGCGATAACCGGCCATATTACCCATACGAGTCGATGGCAATACACCCTTGCTGCCGTAAACACGCTTAGGGTTTTCACCACAGGCCATTTTTAAACCATAAGGTGCCTCTGGAAACTTCATCGCCTGCATAGTGTGGGCAGGGACGTTTTTCAAGGTTACGCCGCGGCCACCAATCAGGTTGGCTGAGCCCGGCAGAATTTGTAGCGTGGTAATACCACCTTCACGAGCACGGTTAAAGCCAGGATCTTGTGGCCATACCGAATGTTCAACCCATACTTCTGCGGTAACCGGGCTGGTCATTTCGTTGCCATCCTGGTGCGATGCCACTGCCGGGTTTGGATAGGCCCCTAAGTGTGAGTGCACATCGATAAGGCCAGGCGTTAACCATTTGCCTTGGGCGTCTAGGGTTACGTCGGCCTGAACCTGTAAGTCGGTACCAATTTGTTGGATTTTACCGTCGACCACATAAACATCACCGCCGTCGATACGCTGGCCGTCACCGGTCAATACGGTGGCATTGGTGATCAGCGTCGATTGGCGAGGTAGCGGCTGATAGGTACTGGGGTAAGGGTTTTTATTAATGGTTACCTTATCGCCTTGCGGGCCTTCAGATTGTTGGCACCCGGCGAGCGTGATAGCTAAGGCTAACACGCTGAGGCTTGGTGTTTTTGTTAGCATTGTTGTTATTACTCCTATTTTTCGCACCACTGTAGCGAATAGTGCTACGAATTGCGAAGAAAATAGGTTAATAAGCGGTAAATCAAGATAAACGCCGGAGCGGCCAGCCCCTTGAGCCATCTTAGCTTTAGCTTGGTTCCATTTTGTGGGCAAATGTTACAAGAATAGGCAAGAGCCCCTGAATTAACAGGTACAAGGACGACCTGTACAAAAAAAAAGCATTTTTTTTGCTTTTTATGTAAACAGATGAGATAGGGAAAATCTGTAAAAATAGGCAGTTAGGTTAAGGTATTCACAATTGACATAGATGCTTACATTCTGACTTATCCTGTTCATTCCATAACAACAAACGCGGTTCATACTTAAACAGCAATCAATGCACTAATAAGGAGAAAATCCATGAAACGCACAACTCTGTTAGGCTCTGCTGGCGTCCTACTCTTAGGAGCGCTTTCATCACACGCTATGGCCAATGAACAATTTGTTGCGGCTGATAACACCGTCGGTACGCAACTGTGTATGGCAATCACTAAGGATAATCCTTTCAAAATGGCCCAAGCGATGGATAAGCACAACATCCCACGTCATAGATTGACTAAACGTTTGTCATGCAACGACCTTAGCGTCCGTGAATTTGCAAGCCTTTATGGTTTTGAACGTAGTCTGAAAAAACTACGTCTCACTCCACTGACCGAGACATCTATTCGCGACATAGCCAAAGTACATGGCGACACCATCTTGGTGGTTTCTGGCTCGAAATAAATAGCCACAGCATTTACAGAGGCCCGCAATTGCGGGCTTCTTCTTTTTCAAAAGCGAAAACTTAATCAGGGCGTTTTTTGCACTGAGACTTACTCCCTTGTTATTTCGCTAAAATTACCGCTTATTAACCTTCGCAAAATGAACTCGACAATGAATATTATTGCAGTGAATCAGAACTTTGCCATACTTGGTGTACCCCTGAAATTTAGCGGTTTGCGGTTATGTGGAATACCTTGACTCAGTTACTTAGCGACACACTCAACAGCCCTTTTACCTTGGTGCACAAGCAACAGCTCACAAATTCTTCCGCCGATCACTTGTTTAAAATTTCCGATGGCCAGCACCAGTTTTTTGTCAAGGTCGCGCCTTTGGCCTCTCTTGAGCGCCTCGAGTGTGAAGCCGCCGATCTCGAACTGTTGACCAAAGAGTCCATGTTTATGGTGCCCGATTGTCTGCTTACCGGCACTACCTTGGAGTATTGCTTTAATGTACTTGAATGGTTAGATCTGGAGCCCAATACAGATCATGCCAAAGAGCTTGGCTGGCGGCATATGGGCGAATATCTGGCGCAGTTGCACGAAAAGCATGAACAAGGCATGTTCGGCAACGAAAGAGATAACTTTATCGGCGTCACTGCCCAGCCTAATTGCTGGCATAAAAAATGGGATGTGTTTTTCAGTGAAGACCGCATAGGCTGGCAATTACAGTTATTGGCAGAAAAAGGATTTTATTTTTGCGATATTGATGAGTTTGTCTGCCAGGTCAAAGATACCCTACACCATCACCATATCAAGCCCTCGCTCCTGCACGGCGATTTTTGGCGCGGCAATGTTGGCTTTCATGGCGGCGTTCCCTGCGTATATGACCCGGCTTGTTACTATGGTGATCGGGAAGTGGATATCGCCATGAGCCGCTTTTTCGGCGCCTTCCCCGATACCTTCTATGATGCCTACCAAAGCGTTTACCCCTTAAGCGAAGGCTATGAACAAAGAGAGCGCATCTATAACCTTTATCATGTGTTAAACCATGCCAACATCTTCGCCGGCCATTATTTGACTCAGGCCAAAGAAACAATAGATAAGGTGATCAGCGAAGGTAATTAAGGTCTAAATTTTCCAAGGCACAGGGAAAACATAACTATACTTTAAGTGATGTCATTGGACTGTCATACGAGGTGGTTATGAAAGACTACAGCCTACAAAGGGTGCGCTGCCCTCATTGCGGCCACCATACATTTGTCGATGTCGACACCAGCTCAGGTGATCAGGATTACTATGAAGATTGCGCCGCCTGCTGTAATCCTATTCATGTCAATATGCATATAGACCAAGCCCTTAACAGGGTAGAGTTAAGGATAGATGCAGACGACGAGCAAATCTTTTAGTGCTGTTGCTTTAAATAACGCTGCACCGTTTGCACTATGGTGTAGGTTTGTTGATCGACCTCGATATTAATCTCGGCCCCCGCCACCATCTGACCAAGATTGGTGATAGCCAAGGTTTCCGGAATTAGGTGTAACCAGAACCCCTGCTCTGATAACTCCCCCACAGTTAGGCTGGCGCCATTCACACTGATAAAACCCTTATACAAGACATATTCCCGCCACTTGGCATCCATGGCTATGTGCATGCGACAGTTATCCTGGGTATCGATACGCTCTATAAGACTGCCAACACAATGAATATGCCCGGAAACTATATGCCCACCGAGCTCGCTGCCAAAAGTCATGGAGCGCTCAAAGTTTACCTTATCGCCACATTCAAGTAGACCTAGATTGGTCAGCGCCAGGGTTTCATCGATAACATCAAATTGTACGCTGCCAAGGGCACCTGCATCGGCATGGTATTCAACCACGGTCAAACAACAGCCATTGACGGCGATACTGGCACCGAGTTCGAGGTTTTGCAGGTATTTAGACGGCACCGCCAACACTAAGCGCTGCACGCCATTAGTCAGGGTTTTACTTTGCACTTGAGCTTGGCATTGCACTATACCGGTAAACATCGTATTTCCTTTTTAAGTTGAAACCAACAGGATAGAATAGCGCTTTATTTTATCTGATGTTTTTTCACTTATGAAGTTTTGTACATGGGAAGCAAGTCGCCTGCTGCGCCTTGCCGCACCGGTATTTTTTGCCCAGGTGACCCTGGTGTTGATGTCTGTGGTCGACACCATTATGGCCGGTCAGGTCAGCGCTACCGACTTAGCGGCCTTGTCTATTGCTACCGGCTTGTGGAACCCTGTGGTATTCGCCCTGCTTGGAATTTTAATTGCGCTGACCTCACTGGTGGCGCACAGTTTTGGCGCCAAGGATGAAAAGGCCATTGCCGGTCACTTCCAACAGGCTTGTTACCTTGCCCTGATCCTGTGTCTAGTCGGCCTTATGCTGGGGCAATCTGCGGATCACCTTATTGCCCTGCTCGACACCAGCGGCGAGATTAAATCCCTGGCCGGTGATTACATTACCTATGTGCAATTTGGGCTGCCCGGTTTTATCGTCTATTCCCTGTTTCGCAATGTTGCCGAGGGCAAGGCTTACACTACCCCAGCCTTTTATATTTCCATTATCGGTTTGTTGGTAAACATCCCCGCCAACTATATTTTTATTTACGGTAAGTTTGGCGCGCCTGCACTTGGCGGCGCCGGCTGCGGTGTGGCCACGGCAATTGTATTGACCGCCATGGGTGTCTCTTTACTGATCTACAGCATGATGAGCAAACGCATTAATGGCCGATTTCTTATCAATGCCTTTGCCCGCCCAAGTGTAAAAGCCATGTGGCAACAATTTAAGCTAGGTGTGCCCATCTCCTTGGCGATTTTCTTTGAAGTCACCTTATTTGCCTGTATTCCGTTATTTATCGCCTCCTTGGGTGCCGTAGTCGTTGCCGGACATCAGGTGGCTGCCTCGGTGACCACCTTATTGTTTATGCTGCCCTATAGCCTGTCTATGGCGGTAGCCATACGTTTTGGTAATCTTTATGGCCAGGAAGACTTCCAGGCACTGCGTCGCTGTATGAGCACCAGCTTTATTCTTGCCGTTGCTATTGCCGCATTCGTTGCGCTAATTACCTATGTGCTGCGCGCCGATATTAGCGCCTTGTATAGCGACAACCCCGAAGTACTGGCGCTGGCCACGGCGATTATGGTTCTCGCTTGTTTTTATCAATTGCCGGATGCGCTGCAGGTGGTAACCAGTGGTATGCTGCGCGGTATTAAGCACACAGCGCCTATCTCCTATATCACCTTTTTCTCTTATTGGTTGGTGGGTTTTGCTTTGGGTTATGTGTTGGGCCGTACGGATCTGATAGTCCCGGCCATGGGTGCCCAAGGTTTTTGGCTCGGCATCATAGTTGGGCTATCCTGTGCTGCAGTACTGTTAATTTACGTGCTGCGGAGGCGTCTTGCACAAGCTCCTTTTAATTTTTAGCACACTGATACTGCTGGGGGGATGCAGCGATCCTCCCAGCGCCCGCTATAACGAATATCAATATCGTCTTGGCAAGTATCTGGCCATAGAGCAACAGAGCCAGGTTCGCCTATCAACTTGGCAGCGCTTTGACAGCGAGCCTCTTCCCCCAAGTCAAAGCATAAGCCTGTTGGCGCTGGCAGACATTAACCATTGCCGCCTGGCCAGCCATATTGCCGCACATAACAACCAGCTTGGTAAGGTGGCCAGTGCCTCCGAGCGTTTTAAATATCATATCCGTTTTATCCAGTTGGTCGACCCTTGTCTCGAACATACCTCAAGCACCGGCTTATCGGCTGAACTGCGCAGCGCCCTACAAGTGGAAAAACGCTTTAAAATGACCCACGCCAAGCTGGCATTTAATCTGATGCTAAGCCGGGAGCCGGAGCTCAACCGACTCTTTACCCTCGCCGCCGCTGAGCTTGATTTTAACGAGCAGGCAGGACGGTCACAAAGCGCCGAAGCCTTAACCGTACTGGCCGATATGGCCAATGCGATAGCCGAAGAAAATTGGCATGCCATAGATGTAAATACGCTCACCCCAGCGCTGGCCAAGCTCAATGGTAACGATTATGTACGCAAGTTATTAACCTCGGCACGCAAACAAATTGTCCTAAACAATGAGTTGACCTCCCAACTCGAGCAAGTTTCTTTAACCTCCGAGATATGCCCACCCGGACGCCGCAGCGACGCGGCCACCATATTACACAATATCTTCAACCTGTTTTTTATTAAGGAATTACAGGGGTATCAGGGGCAACTCAGTGGTGCTTTGGAAGAATTTACGCCATTGTTGGCGCAGGTGTGGCAATTTACCGGGAACAATAAAGATATAGAGGCCAAGCGCGCAATTGTTGGCACGCAGGAGCAAGCAAACCTATTGGCTCAACTTAAGGCATCAAGCCGTAATCATGTGCGCTGGTGGCAAGGGTTTTACGCCCAGTGCGATATTAGTCCGGTATGAATAAAAAAAAAGCAAACAATCAGGAAATTAGCCAATTGCACTTGCTAAGCCCCTGCACACACTATATATTACACGGCGTTGCCAATGAGGTAGAGGCAGGACACTGCTTCATGAATGATTTTATTGGCGCTAAAAACTAGATTGTACGACCGTAGCTCAGTTGGTTAGAGCACCACCTTGACATGGTGGGGGTCGGTGGTTCGAATCCACTCGGTCGTACCAATTCTCTAAAATACTTCTCGTATTCTGTACGACCGTAGCTCAGTTGGTTAGAGCACTACCTTGACATGGTAGGGGTCGGTGGTTCGAATCCACTCGGTCGTACCAATTCTCTACAATATTTCTCGTATTCAATAAAAACCCTAGCTCAGTTGGTTAGCGCACTACCTACTCTCTATGACCCGGCCCAAAGGTCGGTGGTTCGAATCCACTCGGTCGTACCAAATCCTTAGCAAACTGCCGTAATCTATACTTGCTTCG
>NZ_PQCE01000035.1:0-72990 GCF_002964725.1 Pseudoalteromonas sp. T1lg76 | reverse complement strand
CTGCGGAGTGGTAGTTCAGTTGGTTAGAATACCGGCCTGTCACGCCGGGGGTCGCGGGTTCGAGTCCCGTCCACTCCGCCATTTGCTTCTCCCCTTAAGCAAACTTTCCCTTAATAATTTTCTTAGAATTTTCATAATAGCTTTCCGAAATACTCAGCTTTTATTCCCTAACATTGAAAACTTGTCTTTAAAATGCGCATAAAAAGTTTGGCAAAAAAATAGCCGGTGTTTAAACCAGCTATTTCTGTTTTGGCTTTATCTGCCTGTATTATTTGCCTTTTAGGTATTTATCCAGAAAGCGAACATAGGCATTGGATGCGGCAATGCGGTTTTCCCGTTTGCTAAAACCATGGCCCTCGTCATCGAATAGCACATATTCAACCGGGACATTATTGGCTTTCACCGCCGCTACCAGTTCATCACTTTCCACTTGCAGCACCCGAGGGTCGTTGGCGCCTTGTACTACCAGCAGAGGCTTGGTGATGTTTTTGGCGTGGAACAACGGCGAGATACGACGGTGACGTGCTTCATCCGTGGCCGGATCGCCCATTTCGTCATACAGCGACTTTTTAAAGCTTTCCCACCAAGGTGGAATTGAGGTGAGGGTGCGCACCCAGTTGGTCACGCCGAAGATATTAATACCCACCTCGAATTCTTCCGGGGTGAAGGTCAGCGCTGCCGCCGTCATATAGCCGCCGTAGCTGCCGCCCATAATGCCTATCTTGTCGCCATCGACCCAATCCAGGGTTTGCAGATGCTTTTTGCCATAGATGATGTCTTGCAGGTCGTCTTCGCCATGCTTTTTATCATCAAGGTGGAAGAAGGTTTTGCCATAGCCCGAGCTGCCGCGGTTGTTGACCGCAAATATCGCATAGCCATGGTTAACCAGGTGCTGCTGCATGGCGCTGTAGCCGGTGCGGCTTTGTCCACCCGGGCCGCCATGCACCCAAATAAGCGCGGGCACCTTATTGGTTGCCGATGCCTGTTTAGGCTTGTAGAGCACTCCGGGTATGGTTAAGCCATCAAAGCTCTTAAAGCGCACAATTTCACTGTTAACCAGGTTGTTTTCGTCTATTTGCTTACTCAAGGTGCTGGTCAGGCGCTGTGCCGTATCGCTGCCGATCTCCCAGTGATAGAGATTACGTGGGCTGGTATCCGAGCTGAGATAGAAGGACATAAAGCGTTCGTCATGACTGAACTCAACGCCACTAAGGGTGCCCTTGGGAAGCGAGCTAGGCAGGGTTAACTGCTTATTGGTACTGGTATCGAAGATGGTGATCTCAGTGCTGGCATCGGCATTGATGCCACTGACCATATAGCGTCCGGTCTCGGAAAAGCGCAGAAAACTGATGTCCCAGTCCGCTTTTAGCGCCAGGCTGTGTTCATTGGTGGCTAAGTCATAACGCCAGAGCTGGCGAAACTCACCCTTGGCATCGGTGGCATAATACAGAGACTGGCCATCGACACTAAAACCCCAGGCATTGTAATTGGCCGGGTCGTCGTGGGCGCTAAGTAAGGTCGGTTTGGCACTGCGGTTATGAGTGTCGAGCAGGTAAAAATCGCTGTCGCGATTACTGTTGGTTTTATTTAAGGCGATAAAGCGACCATCGGGGCTGATGGCGGCCACATTAAAGCCTTGCTCATTCTTATAAACCAGCTCGTTGTCATAGGTTTTGGCATCAAATTTATAGAGATCCATAAACTTAGGATCGCGTTTATTGCTTAATACATAGAAGCTGGCGTCGTCCTTGCTAAAGCCGGCAAATCCGGCGCGGGTTTGTTCCCCAGGCGTCAGATCCCTGATGGTGCCATCGAGTTCGCGCACAAAAAGGTGATGTAGTTCATTACCGCCGTTATCGCGGCTAAACAAGATACGGTCATCCTTGGGGAAATAGCCAACGCTATAGGTGCTGTCTTGTGCATCTGTGATCTGGGTACGACTGCCGTCACTCACCTTGACCTCATACAGGTTGTAAATACCCGTTTCGTCGCTGCTTAACAGCAACTTGTCGCCGCTGTGGTTAAAGCTGTTTCCGCTCAGGCTTACTGTGTCGAAAAAGGTTTCCGCGCTATAGGTGGGGATAGCTGCAACACTTGCTGCCACGGGAGCTGGGGCCGATGCTTGACTTTGAGCCGTGCTGGAGGTGTTTGATTGGCAACCGCTTAAGGCCAGGGTTAACGCGGCAGCCAAACTGGTCGCGACTAGGGTTTTTGACATGCTTCTCATCCTTAGAGTTGTTGTTATAGCTTTTTGTAGCGTTAATAGTGTTTGCCTTGGCAGGCGTAAATGCAAGAAAAGTGTGTGATTTATCACCAGTAAATTGTTAGCAAATTTAACCGGCATAAAAAAAGCCGGCTGGGCCGGCTTTTTAGTAGGGGAGTCAGGAAGCTTTACGCTGCCGACGCCTTTTTGCTTGTTTGTTTGCGTGCAGCCTTACCGGCAAGCAGGTCTTCAGGGTCGAAATCATCGACATTGATCACATCAAGACGCTGCTTTTCGACATCACGCAGACGCTGTGCTTCGTCTTCGGTAAGCACACCGGCTTTGAGGCCTTGCTCGGCAATTTTATCGAGCTGCATAAAGGCCAGTTTCTTACCTGTAGCGCGACATACCTTATCGAACAGTGGCTCGACGGCAAGAATATCACGTAAGGCTTTTTCTTGATTACCTAACAGGCTGTTAGGCCCTTCGCTCAAGAAAATATGCTGTGCTAAACGCGTACGGGTTTCGTTTGGCGTTTGCAGTAGCTGGGCAATAACATGCTCTTGCTTGTCGGTTGGCTTGCGCACCGGACGGCCCCATGGGAAGAGTACAACCTTAAGCAATCCGCGAAGTGGTGCCGATGGCATATTGTTGATCAGATCCGCTAAGGCACGTTGACAACGGTACAGATACTCTTGGCAGGCCCAACGCACCAGAGGTAAGTCTTCCTTACGGCGACCTTCATCGTTATAGCGTTTTAGCGTTGCCGATACCAGGTATAGGTAGCTGAGCATATCACCAAGGCGTGCAGAAATACGTTCCTTACGCTTTAATGAGCCGCCAAACACCGCCATACAGATATCAGACATGAGTGCCAGTGAGGCACTGAAGCGCGCCGCATCGCGATAAAACTGCGCAGTTTCATCTTTAAAGGGTACCGAAGTAAAGCGGGCACCGGTGAAGGCCAGCCACTTGGTACGTACCAGGTTAGAAATGGTGTAGCCGATATGACCCATTAGCGCGTTATCAAACACATCCAGGGCTTCTTTACGGTCTTCTATGGTGGTGGCGTTAAGCTCGGTCAACACGAAAGGATGACAGCGGATCGCACCCTGACCATAGATGATCATATTACGGGTAAGGATATTAGCGCCCTCGACCGTGATAGCAATAGGCGCGCCCTGGTAACCGCGGCCCAGGTAGTTGTTCGGACCCAGACAGATACCCTTACCGCCGTGAACATCCATGGCGTGCATGGTCGACTCGCGCATTTGCTCGGTCAGGTGATATTTAAGGATGGCGGAAACCACAGACGGTTTCTCACCCAAGTCCACGGCGCCGGTCGACATAGTCACTGCAGCGTCACAGGCATAGGCGTAACCGCCCAGTTTTGCCATGGCCTCTTCAACCCCTTCCATTTTACCTATGGGTAAGCGGAATTGGCGGCGAATACGGCTGTAGGAGCCGGTTGCCAGAGCCAACGACTTAATGCCGCCAGCCGAGTTAGAAGGCAGGGTGATAGCGCGGCCTACGGATAAGCATTCAACCAGCATGCGCCAGCCTTGACCGGCCATTTTCGGACCACCGATGATGTAATCTAGGGGTACGAATACGTCTTTACCTTGAGTTGGACCGTTTTGGAACGGTACATTCAGCGGGAAGTGACGACGGCCGATTTCCACGCCTTCCATATCGGTTGGGATCAGCGCACAGGTAATGCCCAGCTCTTTTGTATCGCCAAGCAGGCCATCTGGGTCTTGCATTTTAAAGGCCAGACCAAGGACGGTAGCAACCGGTGCCAAGGTGATATAGCGCTTATTCCAGGTCAGGCGAATACCCGTTACTTCTTCGCCATTAAATTCACCCTTACACACCACACCATAATCAGGAATGGCGCTGGCATCTGAGCCGGCTTCCGGTGAGGTTAATGCAAAGCAGGGGATCTCTTCACCGCGGGCTAGTCGCGGTAGATAATGATCTTTTTGCTCTTTGGTTCCATAGTGTTGCAATAACTCGCCCGGGCCTAATGAGTTAGGCACGCCAACTATGGAAGAGAGCAGGGTCGATTTACTGGTGAGTTTTTGCAGTACACATGATTGAGCATAAGCAGAAAATTCCAGGCCACCATATTCTTTTTTGATGATCATGGCGAAGAATTTGTTGTCTTTCAGGTATTGCCATACCTCGGGCGGCAGATCGGTCAATTCATGGGTTGCTTCCCAATCGTTGAACATGCCACATACCTCTTCCACAGGGCCGTTTAGGAAGGCCTGCTCTTCGGCACTGAGTTTGGGAGCTGGATATTGGTGTAGTTTTTTCCAGTTCGGATTACCGCAGAAAAGGTCTGCTTCCCACCAGGTGGTACCTGCGTCGATGGCCGACTTCTCGGTCTCTGACATGGTGGGGGTGACTTTTTTAAAGGCCTTAAACAGCGGCTGAGTTATATATTGTTGGCGAATTGTGGTAACCGATAGAGGCACCGCAATAACCAAGAATAATAGCCAGCTGATAAAACCAAAGGCGCCGGCAAAGGTGCCGATAAGCATGGTCGCAGCGGCCAAGCCCAGGCAGGTGTTGTAACTGGCTCTGTGGTAGCTGGCATAAGACAGCACCGCAATAAGCGCGAGTAAAAATAGGAGTGTCATAATCTTATTCCTTGTTAGAGGTCTGACCACTACCGAGTAGATTAGCGTTACTCTATGGGGGTTGCAAGTCCTGTGTTTAATTATAGGGCTGTGATATGAATTTTATTAGTACCTGACTCGCTAGCGGCGAGTACTTTCTTAATACCCTTAGTATTTCTTTTTTTATTAGGAGCTTATGTGTGCGAATTGCTTGGCATGTCGGCCAACGTCCCCACCGATATTTGTTTTAGTTTTACCGGCTTATTAGAGCGCGGCGGTAACACCGGTCCACATACGGATGGCTGGGGCATTACCTTTTATGAAGGCAAGGGGTGTCGTTCATTTAAAGACCCTTTACCTAGCGCCGAGTCGGAAATTGCCAAGCTGGTGCGCGCCTATCCCATTAAAAGCAAATCGGTGATAAGCCATATTCGTCAAGCCAATCGCGGTCGAACCTGTTTGGAGAATACCCATCCTTTTACCCGTGAGCTGTGGGGCAAGGAAATAACCTATGCCCATAATGGCCAGTTATCCAATTACAATGACCTTAAGCCGAGCTATTATCAGCCGGTAGGCAGCACAGACAGTGAGTTGGCGTTTTGTTGGCTACTTGATCAAATTCGCGAAAAGTATCCAAAGCGTCCCTCGAATATGGCCCCCGTATTTCGCTACGCGGCTAAATTAGCGCATCACTTGCGTGAGAAAGGGGTGTTTAATATGTTGTTGACCGATGGCGTCTATGTGCTGGCGTATTGCACCAATAATTTGCACTGGATCACCCGTCGTGCTCCCTTTGGCAAGGCAACCTTGATCGACACCGAATTGGTGGTGAACTTTCAAGAAGAAACCACCCCCAACGATATAGTCACAGTGATAGCGACGCGGCCGCTCACCAATGACGAATGCTGGCATAAAATGGAGCCGGGTGAGTTCGCTTTATTTAAGCTTGGGGAAAAAATTTAGAGTGTATATCGCGGCGCTAAGGTTTAGGCTTTTGGCGCCGCAGTTTTATTGTCTTATTTAAGCTTCTAGGGCACGTAATTCAAGGTCACGTTTAACAATTTCCAAAGCGCTTAGGGCCAACTGCGGATCTATATTATGTTGCTCCAGCAGCATGATCAGATCGACCGCCAGTTTGACGTCATCCGGGGCCTTATCTAGGGGCTTGCCTGAATTCTCCATGGGTTCCTCGCTTTGCTATTAAACCGCGGGCTAACTTGATCGCAGCCTGTACCTGCAGCTGCATGTGGGCGGCTTCTTCTGCAGACAAATAAACCAACATATTGACATCGGAGCGGATATACCGCGACGGCAGCTGATTTAAAACGGTGCAACTGAGATCCGCAAGGGTATCTTCATCATAGTGCTGTTGCAACTGCTGCAGCGCCATTTCTTCGACTAGGAGTCTTTCATAGTAATTATGAACATCGTCATGTAACTTCATGAATTCTATGCCCAAATCTAATTGATATTCAATTAGCATAGCGCACCCAAAAGCCCTGTCCAGAAAATACCTTTTGCCTTGGGGGGTTTATTCCTTGTAGGTATGGTAGGCGCTTAGCAACAACTGCCAATGCACATCCACCACCCGTGTCAGGTTGCGCTGATAACCACCGCCGAGGGCACAGCACAAAGGAATGCTTCTTTGTTTCGCCATGTCCATAACCAGGCTGTCGCGCTGCCTAACGGCATCAAGTGATAGTGACAGGGTGCCAAGTTCATCCTCGCTAACTACATCGGCTCCGGCGTTATACAGAATTATGTCCGGTTGATGCAGGCGTAGTACCAGATTAAGCGCCGTTTCCAGGGTGTCCAGATAAAGGGCATCGTCGCAGCCCGTCGGCAGCGGGAAATCATAATCCGAGCTTTGTTTAAGACGGGGAAAGTTTTGCTCGCCATGCAAGGAGAGGGTGATGATATCCGCATCATCGCCGAGAATACTGGCGCTGCCATCGCCCTGATGGACATCCAAATCAAGCAGTAGCACGGTATCTGCACGCCCTTTCTGTATTAGCTCACGGGCGGCAATGGCGAGATCGTTAAAGATACAGTAGCCACTGCCATGGCCGGCAAAGGCATGATGATAACCACCGGCCAGGTTTACCGCTATGCCGTGTTCCAGCGCACAATAGGCGGCGCCCAGAGAGTTGCCAACAGACTGTAAGGTGCGTGCCACCAGGGTGTCGCTGTGGGGGAAACCTATGCGTTTTTGGGCGCTGGCGGGCAGGGTACCGCCGATAAAGTCATTTATATATTCTGGTGTGTGAACCCGGGCTAGTTGCTCTTTTGTTGCGGGCTCGGCGCAGTGTAAGTGCACAGCTTTGCCAAGCTCAGGATCTGCGAGCAAGCGCTCGTATAGCAGCCGATATTTATGTATGGGAAAGCGATGGTGCGCCGGTAAGGGCAGTGCCGAATACAGGGGATGATAAAAGACATTCATCGCGCTTGCTGTTTTTCCGCGTATTGAATGCGCTCTTCACAGGCTCCTATGGCTTTACGACAGCGTCCCAAACGTGCGTGCAATGCCAATATTTCTTTATTTAACTGGGTTGCTTGCTCGCCCTGAGCCTTGTGTAACAGCTGCCGACGTTCGCTTATCATCAGCTCTAAGCGGCGTTCAAACTCATGGTTTTTGGCCAGCTCCTATAGAGCTCACTGGTGGGCTGAATGAGCTGCTGCACCGCCTTTTGGTATTTTCTCGCCCGGCTAATTGGGGTATTTTCCTTTTCCCAAACTGGCGTAGCTTTTAATACTTTGACTATGGCTTCTATTTGCTCGCTTAATTGGGTCAGGGCAAAAGTGTACTGGTGGCGCGCCGCTTGTAGTTCGCTGCGCCCGAGTCGCTCAAGTTGTTGCTCTACTTCATCCACATAGTCGAGTAGCTGCATACTTCTGGTATTGAATACCGAACGCTCAAAGAGGGCGTGCTGGTTCTGCATATAGCGGTTTTTGGCAAACCACTTGGCCTTATCAAATTGCTCCGCATCGTGGCGCAAACGCTGCACTTGCTGCTTTAATCGAGTCAGGGCATCGGCACGCGCCATTAGAGATAGGCCTCATAAACAAGTTTTAGCGCCAGCAGGATCACCACAGTATTAAATACCGGGCGGATCACCTTAGAGCCAAAGCGAATGGCTGAGTGGGCACCCAGCCAGGCGCCGAACATTAAAAACATCCCCATGGTAATGCCGAGGATAAAATTCACGTGACCCAGGGCGACAAAGGTGATCAGGGATATAAAGTTGCTGACAAAGTTCATCGAGCGCGCCAGGCCGCAGTTCAGCAATAAGTTCATCTTGTATAAAACGCTGTTGGTGGCTGTCCAGAAGGTGCCTGTGCCCGGGCCGGCGATGCCGTCAAAAAAGCCCAGCGCTAACCCTTGCAACCATTGTTTAACACGCAGTAAGGGGGTGAGGACGGGCAGTTTATCGCTCTGCTCAGGGCTGAGCTTGCCAAACAAAGAATAAATGGCCACCAGGATGATCACCACGGGGATCAGTTTATTTAAAAATTCGATGCTGAGACGGTCAACGATCAAGGTGCCTATGGCCGCACCAATCGCGGTGGCGAGAATTGAGCCAGCCCAAAATGCCGGGTCGAATAAGCGCTTACGGTAATAGGTGACGCTGGCGGTCAGTGAGCCGAAACTGGCAGCCAACTTGTTGGTGCCTAAGGTTAAATGAGGCGGCAGTCCAGCGGTGAGTAAAGCGGGCACAGTTAGCATGCCACCACCGCCGGCAATGGCATCGATAAAACCGGCGGCCAGTGCCACGGCGCACAGTATTGCCCAAGTAGAGGGGTCGATCGCTAATTCAAACATGAACAGTCAATTTGTCTTTTAAATGGCGGCAAGGTATCAAGCATCGCCTTACCATATCTTTTGCTGACTAAGCGCCTGTCGTAGATAGTAATGCGACCGCTATCGCGTTCTTTGCGCAGCAGTCTACCACAGCTTTGCACTAATTTCTTAGCCGCATCGGGCACGGTAATGGATAAAAACGGGTTACCGCCTTTGCTTTGCACAAACTCGGCTTGAGCTTCTTCAATGGGCGAGGTAGGCACCGCAAAAGGGATCTTGGTGATCACCAGATTAGTGAGGTAATCGCCAGGCAAATCAAGGCCCTCGGATAGGCTTTGCGTACCGAACAAAATGCTGCCTTGGCCATCATCAATGCGTTTTTTATGACGGCGCACCAGGGCGTCTCGGGATATTTCCCCCTGCACTAATATGTCCCAGCCTTGTTTGCGCAGACGCTCGGCAACATGCTGCATTTGCCAATAAGAGGCAAACAACACTAGATTGGCGCGATCCTTTTGTAAACTCTGGGGCAAAGCCTTTACCAGATAGTCGCTAAAGGCTTTATCTGTGGGCTCACATTCGGTTTTTGGAATATGTAACAGGGCTTGCTGCGGATAATCAAAGGGTGAAGGCACCTTGATAAACTTAACACCGGGCTCGCCACGCAGGCCGCTTTCGTGGGCAAAATGTTCAAACGAACCTAGAGCCGTGAGTGTGGCCGAACAGAGCACGGCACCGGCGCATTCTCGCCATAATTTGTCTTTAAGATAAAAACCCACTTCGATAGGGCAGTCGCTGAGCAGGTAATCATGGTGATTTTTGTACTCCATGCGCTTTATCCAGCGGGCATGGGGCACGCTTTCACTGTGTTTACTGTAGCTGGACCAAAGTTTATACAGGGTTTCTAAACGGGCGATGTATTGGCCACTTTCGGCCAACAAGGGCTCGGCGATAAAGCCCTTCACATCACCGTCGTTAACGTCGCTGCTGAGCGCTTCATGCATTTTATTCAGGATGCGCAGCGCGGTTTTTGCTGCCTCGGCTATGTCCTGTGCCTGCTGTGTAAGCTGCTCAGGTAAGCGGCCATGGGCGAAGCGATAGGTATGATCTTCATTGTATTCATAGGCGGCGCTATCGAGCATGGTTAACACGGTTTTATGGCCACGACCGATATCATCGACGGCATCGTTTAGCTTAAATTGGCTGCCGGCAGCACTGGCGCTAAAAATGGCTTGTGCCATTTTGCCGCTGAACTTGAGCAGCTTCTCCAGCCAGTCCTGGGTACCCTTGATGGTCGCTGCGGCGGAGGAGAAGTCTCGGGTAATGTGAGCGAGGTGATGAGCCTCGTCTATCACATAAATACAGTTTTCCGGCTCGGGTAAAATAACCCCGCCGCCAAGCTCCAGGTCTGCTAGTAACAAGCTATGGTTGGCAACCAGTACATCCATTTGTGCAATTTTATTGCGCGCCAGATGGAAGGGGCAGGTTTGGTGTGCCTTCATCTGCCGTTGGCAGGAATGCTTATCACCGCTGATCAACCCCCAGACTCTATCCGGTATTACATCGGCCCAGGAGTCTCTGTCGCCCTGCCACTTTTTATTGCTGTAGGCTTGATGCAATTGCTTCAGGCATTTTTGCTCCATCTCACTGAGCGGCGAGCTAAGTGTGGGCATTAGCGCCATTTGCTGTTCATCGCCGTTGACGGCATTTTCCAGCTTGTGGGCACAAATATAGCGGCCTCGTCCCTTCACCAGGTCATAACTAAAGGTCAGGCCACTGTGCTCGGCAAAAAATGGCAACTCTTTAAATAGTAGTTGCTCTTGCAGCGCCACAGTTGCGGTAGAAATAACTAACTTCTTATTTGCCTTGAGGGCGATGGGCAGGGCCCCCAAACAATAGGCCAGGGATTTACCTGTGCCCGTGCCTGCTTCGATAACGCAGATCCGTTGTTTTTTGTCATACTCCCCAGCCAGGGTTTTGGCTATTTCCGCCACCAGGTAGTTTTGGCTCGGCCTGGGTCTATAATCCTCAAGGCTGGCAGCGATCCGCTGATGAGCGGTACGTATGGTCTTTTTAAGCGGATCGGAGAGCATGATTTAACTTATGTATATATTTACAGTGCTGATATTCTAGGGGGACTAGAAGAAAGACTCAAGGATTAGTCAACGACCAGTCTGCTACTTGGCATCTTTAGCTGCTGTAATTATGGCGCTGCTTGGTTACACTGGTGCCATATCTGATGTTTGAGTGAACCCGCCTTGTCTACGCCTAACCCTGCCACCGCCGGTTTTATCCTTTCCATGCAAACGCAACAGCGTCGCCATGGTATTTATTATGTTGCCTGGCTGGCTACCGAGCGTGGTCCGGTCAAGGTCATATCGACGGCGCAAAAGGCGGTGTTTTTTATCGCGCAAAAAAATAGTGCGAGCGCCGAACGTATTTTGGCATCTCTGCAGAGTCGGTATCAGCAACGTGCTCTGACGCTTAAAACATTTGCGGGTGAGCCAGTCTGTGCACTTTATTTTTCTTCCTTGCAAGATTATTACCAGGGCCGAGAGTTACTGCGTGAGCAGGGTATCGAACTCTATGAGGATGATATCCGCCCGCAAGAACAATTTTTAATGGAGCGCTTTATTCGCGGTGGTGTTTGGGTGCAAGGCGAAGCGTCCGGCGGTGATAACCGTCTAATTCGTAACGCGCGCTTTAAAGCTAATGATGGCTTTCGTCCCAAGCTCTCCATGTTATCGCTGGACTTGGAGTGCAGTCCCGAGGGCATTTTATATAGTGTGGCGCTGGTGAATGAGCACAGCCGCCAGGTGATTATGATAGGCCCAAGTCCAAGTGCAGGCCCGGAGCAACCTTGGCTTGATTACGTAGAAGACGAAGCTGCGCTTCTATATGCGCTTATTGAGCAAATTAAAAATTTAGATCCGGACTTAATTATCGGCTGGAATGTGGCCGACTTTGATATGCAGCTTTTGTGTTTTCGTGCCCAGCAATTGGGCATTGAGCTCACCCTGGGACGCGATGGTGAAGCTGTGATCTGGCGCGGCGGTCAGGTTAATAAGCTAATAGTACCGGGGCGGGTGGTACTCGATGGCATTGATATGTTAAAAAATGCCACTTATCACTTTAGCAGTTACAGCCTGGATAATGTCGCCGCCGAGGTGCTCGCAGAGCGTAAATTGCTAGAGCAGGGAGATAAACTTGGCGCCATACAGCATCTTTTCCATCACGATAAACTCAAGTTAGCCGAATACAACCTCAAAGACAGTGAGTTGGTGCTGGCGATATTCAATAAGCTGGAACTGTGCGAATTTGCCGTAGCCCGTGCTCAGCTAACCGGTTTGCCTCTGGAGCGCCTTGGAGGCTCGGTGGCGGCATTTAGCAATCTATATCTTCCCCATTTGCATCGCAGTGGCTATGTCGCCCCCAACTTGGGCGATCATGGCCTGAGCTTCGACAGTCCCGGGGGCTATGTGATGGACTCCACACCAGGACTTTACGATAACGTTGCCGTGCTCGATTTTAAAAGTCTGTATCCGAGCATTATTCGCACCTTTTGTATCGACCCCATGGCGCTTATCCTGGGTTTGCAGCAGCCGCAAGACAGTGTGCCGGGGTTTAACCATGCTTATTTCTCCCGCACCGAGCACCACCTGCCGCAACTAGTATCCAATTTAGCCGAGGCGCGTCAACGCGCTAAAAACCAGGGTGATCATCATTTGCAGCAGGCGATCAAGATTATTATGAATAGCCTCTACGGCGTGCTCGGTTCAAAGGGATGTCGCTTTTATGATCCCAGGTTATCAAGCTCCATCACCTTGCGCGGTCATGAAATTATGCAAACCACCAAAATGTGGCTTGAAGACTTGGGTGTTACCGTTATTTACGGCGACACGGATTCAACTTTTGTGGCCCTGCCCAAGGACCTGGATGAAGCGCAAAGTCATCGCGTTGCATCGGACTTGGTAGCAAAAATTAACCAAAAATGGCGTGATAGATTAAAAAATAACCTAAACTTAACCAGTTATCTCGAGTTAGAGTATGAGAGTTTGTATAGGCCATTTTTTATGCCAAAAGCTCGTCATAAAGATATTGGCAGCAAAAAACGTTATGCGGGCTTGTTAGCACAAGCGGATTATCGTCTGGTGTTTAAAGGAATGGAGTCGGTGCGTAGCGATTGGACGCAGTTCGCCCGGGATTTCCAACAAGATTTATTTAATGCCTTATTTACAGGTGGTGACCTGCAACAGGTGGTTGCAGAGTATCTGGATAAGTTGCACCACTGCGATGATGTGAAACTACTTACTTATAGTAAACGCTTGGGTAAAGACCCTGATCAGTATACAAAAGCTATCCCTCCTCATGTACGGGCGGCGCGGGGCTCTGTTAAGGGGTTAAGCAAGGGCGACTGGGTTCACTATGTGATCACCTTGTCAGGGCCTAAGCTGCTGCCGACCTCGCAACCGCTGGACTTAGAACATTATTTGGAAAAGCAATTAAGACCCATTATTGATGACCTTCAGGGCCTTGGAATTACCATTAATTACGGCCACTCGGGCAAACAATTCCCGCTTCTGTAACAAAATAATTTATAACGATTACACTTGTGTAATTGAATATTTAGATTGTTGTTTTTTAAGCTTATTTTAGAAACATAAAGCAATGGTTTGTTTATTTAACGTTGTTTTTTATGCTTTTGTTGTTAATTTGCTGTTGACCAGTATTTCTCAAATTGTTTAGTATCTCTTTAGGAAGTGTATTTTGTTACATTTCGCTAAGAGTTGTTCACAACAAAAAATAATTAGTCACACCAAAATGTGACCCAGGGAGAATCCAATGTTAAACAGCAAAATTGCAAAATCAGTGCGCTTAGCGCTAGTTTTTGGCGCTGCTTCAACTGCTGGTATTTCAGCTACGGCTATGGCCGCTGAAGAAAGTGCAGAAGAAGTAGAGCGTATTGAAGTAACCGGTTCACGTATCAAGCGTACTGATATGGCTGGTGACTTACCTATTACAGTTATCGACCGTGAAGCTATCGAGCTAAGCGGTGAAGCTTCAGCAGCTGACCTACTACGTAACACTACAGTTAACAGCTTAGGTTCATTCCGTCCTCAGTCAGGTAGTTCTGCTCAGGGTGTTTCATCAGTGAGCCTTCGCGGTCTTGGTTCAGACCGTACTCTTATCCTTGTAGATGGTCGTCGTCTACCTAAATCAACACTTACTGGTTCAAGCCAGGATTTGAACTCTATCCCTGTTGCAGCGATCGAGCGTGTTGAAATCCTAACTGACGGTGCTTCAGCACTATACGGTTCAGACGCTATCGGTGGTGTAATCAACGTTATTACACGTAAAGACTTCAACGGTGCTGAAATTCAACTTGGCGGCGCGCGTATCGAGCACGATGGCGGCGACCGTGAGAATGGTTCAGTAGTATTTGGTGCAGCGTCAGACAACGCATCAGTACTAGCGGGTGCTTCTTGGAGTGGTCGTGATATCGTTTATGCACGCGACTTCCCTTGGTACTCACCAGGTGGTTCAGTTTACTCAAACAACTTCACTACTTTCACTATGAATGAAGGTGAGAAGTCATCTAACTTCGATTTCTTCTCTCCAGAATCAACCTGTGAAGGCGTTGGCAACGAAGATTTCTATCGCATCGGCGCACGTTGTGGCTTTAACTTCGCATCTGTATCTGCTGATGAAGCTTCAATCAAAAACCGTTCTGCGTTCGTTAAAGCTCGTTTTGAGATCAACGATCAATGGTCTCTATATTCAAACGTGAACATCGCTCAAACTAAATCGTTTGGTCGTTACGCTCCGTCACTTGATACTACTGCTTTCGATTCAGGTTTCCAAATCGACGCAGACAGCCCGAACAACCCAACTAACCCAGACAGCCCTCTATACGATGCGAGCCTAGGTCTAGAGCAACAGCCTGTTGACTTCTGGCACCGTTTTGCTGCTCTAGGTAACCGTGATAACCACTTCACAAGTGAACTTAAAGATATCGTAGTTGGTGCAGAAGGTTACATCGGTGACGTATCTATTGACTTCGGTGCTCGTAAAACACTTAACGAAAGTAACAACATCGGTTCTGGTTACGTTCTACGTGGTGTAGCTCGTCAGTACATCAACGATGGTACTTATGACCTTTCAGACCCATACGGTGCTGATGAAAGCGTTCGTAAAGCGATGACAGTAACTACTTCTCGTGCTGGTAAGTTCAACCAAGAAGAAGTTTACGCTAACGCTGCATTTGACGTAATGGAAACTTCAGCTGGTATGATTCAAGGCTTCGTAGGTTTTGAATACCGTACTGAAGACTACGCAGATAGTTACGATTCACTATCTGAAGCTGGCCAAGTAGGTGGTTCATCTGGTAGCTCTGCTGCTGGTAACCGTTCAGTTCGCTCTGCGTTCTTCGAAGCCTTGGTACCACTTGCTGAAACGTTTGAGCTAAACATTGCTGGTCGTTACGATGACTACTCAGACTATGGTAGCGATTTCTCACCTAAAGTGTCAGTTCGTTTTGACGGCGTTGAAGACCTAGTACTTCGTGCATCTTGGGGTGAAGGTTTCCGTGCTCCATCACTACCTGACCTTACTCAGCAGCCAGCTGAATCTGCAGACTCAGTGAGTGATGACCTACACTGTGCTGCTATCGGTGAAGCCGCAGGCTGTAGCTCGCAAATTAACGCGATTGTTATTGCAAACCCTGATCTTCAGTCAGAAAAATCAGAGTCAATCTCACTTGGTGCTGTTTACACACTAAATGATAACTTCGATTTCGAAATTGACTACTATGATATTGAAGTAACTGACCGTATTCGTGCGTTTAGTTCTCAAACAATCATCGACTCAACTCTTGCTGGTGACCCGCTACCTCCTTCATTCACAGTTAAACGTGCTCCAAATGGCGCGATTTCAGAAGTGGTACGTGGTTT
Source organism: Pseudoalteromonas sp. T1lg76 (assembly GCF_002964725.1). NCBI lineage: Bacteria > Pseudomonadati > Pseudomonadota > Gammaproteobacteria > Alteromonadales > Pseudoalteromonadaceae > Pseudoalteromonas > Pseudoalteromonas sp. T1lg76. The sequence continues at coordinate 57,414 of NZ_PQCE01000035.1, read as the reverse complement.
CGGTAACGATGGTACGCTTGAAACTAACGGTATTGACTTCAAAGCAAGTGCTCGTTTTGACTTCGGTGAAGCTGGTGCACTACGTTCGAACCTATCTTACAGCTGGATCAATGATTACAGCACAGATGGCGGCCGTAACTTCGTAGAAGATCCAGGTGTGCCTGAGTACCGTGCTACTCTAGCAACTTCATACTCTATCGCTGATTTCGACATCGCTTGGAACATGAACGTAATCGGTTCTCAGTACGAAGAAATCGTTGACGGTGAAGGTGAAGGCCATGTTCCTACATGGGTTACTCACGATTTACAAGTTGGCTACAACGCTCCATGGAACGGTAAGTTCACTCTTGGTGCACAAAACGCCTTCGCTAAAGAGCCACCTCTTATTGGCTACGACGGTCGTGACTACAACTTCAACCTATACAATGGCTTCGGTCGTATTGTATACCTTAACTACAAGCAAACTTTCTAAGTTAGCTTAACAAGTTAATCTAAGCGGCCATTGGCCGCTTTTTTTATGGGGATATTTTATGAAGCAATGGGAAGACTTTTGGCACCAAACATCCATGGTTTCAAGTTTTGGTCTTAGTGGTCAGCAATACGGTTATCCTAAGGCAATTGAAGAGTTTTGGTGCGCCAAGGCGGCAACCTATGATGATGGTGACACCCTTCTAGATTTAGCCTGTGGGCGAGGTGCTCTCGCTTTACTTTTGGCTGACAATGCACAACAGAGCCACAAGCCACTAGATATTCATGCTACCGATGCCGTGGCCATAGATATGACCAGCGTTGCTGCCGAATATGAAGCATATAAACGAATTACCTGGAATTTAGGCTGTGATATTGCCAACCTGGCGTATGCTCAAGGTTCATTTAATCGTTTGGTCAGTCAATTTGGCGTTGAATACGCAACATTGAATAAACCGCTACTTGATTCCCTAATAGGCTTATTGGCGCCTGCGGGAAGTGCTGATTTCATCATACACTCGGCAAGTTCAGCCATCTCGGCGGACTCGATACAGGGTATCAAGGCGATTGAACGGGTTTTTCATTCGGGGATTTTTTTGAAGGTTTATCAAGAGCTAACATCTTCTGGAGCGCGACAGTCGCTGGCCGAGGAGGTTCAGAACCTATTTAATAATTTAGCTAAGGACAGTCTGATGAAGTCTTGGCTAGATGACATATGTGCAAGCTTTTTACGTATTATTGATGCTCCCGCTGAGCGCACCATAGTCTTGCTCGATAGATTAGCGACCAACCTTGAGCAGACAGTTACACGATTACAGCAGCAGCTTTCAGTAGCGCATAGCGTGGAAAAGCTTGAGGCCTTGTTACAACCTTACTCCGGTGTGGTCGAATATACGATAGAAAGGGTTGTGGTCGATGGCAGTGAGTTTGGACTGCATTTACATCTGGGCAAAAAGCCTTAATATTTGAAGGCTGCTACCCTAGCGCCCGAAGTTTGATGTCCAGTAGGGTCAACTTGGGGCTAAAAATAATGATTTCTCAAAGTACTAGCATAATCGAAATGACAGGGGAGTATGTTGGCGAGGCCAATCTTGCCTTACCTCTGTCATTCGTCTTCACCAGGTATCTCAGGGTGACAATGCGAGGTTACACCTGGTTATTACACCAGCCTCTGAGTTGAAGGGGGAAATTACCACCCGGCTCATATAAGCAGGCCTTAGTTCCATAGCTCCCCCAAGTGCTGAAGCGTCAGCACCGCGAAATATCATAACCACAACACTGCAACTCTAAGACTTAGGGCAGTAGCTTGCGCTGCCAGGCTATAACCTACAATAATAAATTTGTAGTTTCGGCCAACGGATGTTGGCTTTCAAAGCCATTAGGCTAATTACTACTTTTCATCAGCGTATCTAGCATATTTATGCTTAGTACAAAGCATACATGCTTTATTTTTAGCTATGGACTAACCTTAATTTGCAGCGGTGCAAAGACTTGCTAAAAAGTGGTTAAAGAGCAAGGTTAATATTCAAAACTGCCACTGCGTAGGGGGGCTATTTGCTCGTAAAAAGGGGGATTTTTGCTGTCACAGGACAATTAATAATTTAAATTTTATGTCAATTGTTAGGGTTTTTATATTAACTTTTTATTTCCAAAGTGCAGAAGGGGCTAGGCATTTTGGGCTATATAGATAAGTTGTGTGTTAATTTTATGTTTCATATGAAGAAATAAGACGAATGCAAGGAAAATTGCGATGAACATCAAGTTGACAGCACCGGAAGCTTTTAGCATTATTGGCTAGTTGGTATCACTATAAAGATACCTAGGTTGGCTCACTTTAGGTGGGCCGATAAAAATTCAAAAAGTAACATTACTTAATTGGTTGGGAACTATGTCTGTTAAAATCAGAAAGAGTCTTGTAGCTTCTGCGTTGGTTGGCGCAGCTGCACTTGCAAGCAACAATGTGATGGCAGATCCGTTGAATGACTTGCACAAAGCTGGTGCAACTATTCAAACGGCTGCTGTTAAGTCTCAAACTAAAATCGACAACATCTATGGTCAAACACAAGAGCTAATCGCCGATTACCGCTCTACTGTAGATGAAACAGAAATCATGAAGGTCTATAACGACCACGTTCAGCGTCTTGTTGATGACCAAAACTCACAAATCGAGTCTTTGGAGCGTCAGATCGCTGGTATCGACAAAACAAAACAAAACGTTGTGCCTTTGATGTATCGCATGATCGATACGCTTGAGCAATTCATCAAAGCGGACGTTCCGTTTGACACTGAAGAGCGTATGGAGCGTGTTGAGAAGCTTCGCGACATCATGACTAGCGCTTCTGTGACGACTTCTGAGAAGTTCCGTCAGGTTCTTGAAGCCTACATGGTAGAGAAAGACTACAGCACGACTATGGTTGCTAACCAAGGTAGCCTGAACATCGACGGTCGTGATATCTCTGTAGACTTCGCGCGTCTGGGTCGTATCGCTTATGTAGCACAATCTTTCGACCAGAAGAACGCTTGGGTGTGGAACAACACTACTAAGCAATGGGAAGAGTTAGGCGACGAATTCTTGAAGCCTATCAAAGAGACAATCCGTATGGCCCGTAAGCAAGCGGCTCCGGATCTTGTTAAACTACCAATCTTCGGCGCGGAGTAATAGATAATGAAGAAACTATTTAAAGGTTTTGCTGTTGCAGCAGTACTTTCTGTTTCTGCCGGTGCTGCGCTTAATGCCCACGCAAACACGCAAGTACTTGACCAAATCCTTGAGCAAGTAAAGAAAGAGCGTATCTCTGAAGGCAAGCTAAACAAGCAACGTGAGCAAGAGTTCCTAGCGGCTCGTGCTGACCAGCAAGCGCTTCTTAACACTGCAAAGCGTGAACTAGCTGCTGAAAAAGCACGTGGTGAGCGTCTGCAAAAAGAATACGCACAAAACGAAATCACTCTAGCGGAAAAAGAAACTGCACTTGAAAATGCAAAAGGTACCCTAGGTGAAATGTTCGGTGTTGTACGTCGTGCGGCACAAGAAACTATCGGTTCAATCGAAGCATCATTAGTAAGTGCTGAAAAGCCTGGACGTGCTGAGATCCTTCGTTCACTAGCGGCGGCTAAAGAGCTACCAACTACTCGTGAACTAGAAGAGCTTTGGATTGCCCTACAAACTGAAATGACCGAGTCTGCGAAAGTATCTTCTTTCGAAGCTGAAGTTTCTGAGCTTGATGGTTCAATCTCAACTAAGCAAGTAACTCGTATCGGTAACTTCAACCTGATCACAGACGAAGGTTACCTGATCTACTCAGGCGACACTCAGTCGATTCAACCACTAGGTCGTCAACCAGACGGTTACGTACTTGACACTGCTAAGTCACTTATCGGTACTTCAGCAGACGCGTACACTGGTTTCTACGTTGACCCAACTCGTGGTTCAATCTTGCGTCTAAACACGCAAAAAGCAACTCCTGAAGAGCGTTTCCACCAAGGTGGTGAAGTAGGTTACATCATCGCTATTCTACTAGTGATTGGTTTCCTAATCGCGATTGTTCGTCTAGTAGACCTAACAATCACTTCAGGTAAGATCAAGAGTCAACTTAAGAACACCAGCGCTCCTTCTGAAGGTAACCCGCTTGGTCGTATCCTTAAAGTTTACCAAGACAACAAAAACCAAGACGTTGAAAACCTTGAGCTTAAGCTTGATGAAGCGATTCTACGTGAAACGCCTCGCATCGAAATGGGTATCAACATCATCAAGATCTTGGCTGCTATCGCACCACTACTAGGTCTACTTGGTACCGTTGTTGGTATGATCAATACCTTCCAGCAGATCACTCTATTCGGTACAGGTGATCCGAAGATCATGGCTGGTTCAATCTCAATGGCTCTAGTAACTACAGCCCTAGGTCTAATCGCGGCACTTCCGCTAATCCTAGTACACGCTGTTGTTGCCGGTCGTAGTAAATCAATCATCCACATTCTTGATGAGCAAAGCGCTGGTATTATCGCTGCTCACGCGGAGAAGGAGAAAGCCTAATGCTAGTCCTGATGGAGATTTGGGAATCTATCAGGGATTTTGTTGGCACAGGCGGCCAGGTTTTATACGTGGTCGCGATAGCACTCTTCCTCATGTGGGTTTTAATGATTGAGCGCTATTGGTTCCTACTTGCTGAGTTTCCGAAAATGAAAAAAGGAATCGTAGCCAAGTGGGACGCCCGCCAAGACACTACGTCTTGGTACGCACACAGAATCCGCGATGCATGGATTTCTGAAGCGTCTGAAAAATTAGATGAGCGCATGTTGTTGATTAAGACATTGGTAGCTGTATGTCCGTTAATCGGTCTACTGGGTACAGTAACGGGGATGATCGCGGTTTTCGAAACCATGGCAACCCAAGGTACTGGTAACCCTCGACTAATGGCATCAGGTATTTCAATGGCAACAATCCCAACAATGGCTGGAATGGTTGCGGCACTATCGGGTGTATTCTTTAGTACACGTCTTGAAGCACGTGCAAAAATGGCTAAAGAAAAGCTGATCGATAGCTTGCCTCATCACTAGAGAGAGATTTGAATATGGCACGTAAACAACGTTTTCGTGAAGAAGAAGAAGCAGCGGTCGATATGACGCCGATGCTAGACATCGTATTCATCATGCTTATCTTCTTTATCGTAACTACTTCGTTCGTTAAAGAAGCTGGTATTGATGTAAATAAACCTGAAGCAGCGCAAGCGACTCAGAAGAAAAATGCAAATATCTTCATCGCTATCCGCTCTAATGGTGAAATTTGGATGGATAAGCGTCAGGTAGATGCCGAGCGTGTAGCTGCAAATATCGAACGTCTATTAGCAGAGCAACCAACCGAAATCGTAATTATCCAAGCGGATAAAGAAGCGAAGCACGGTGTTGTTGTGAAGGTAATGGACCAAATTAAAGCTGCAGGTATCGATAAGATATCCATCGCTGGAGAAAAGTAATGATTCGTTTTCTGTTTTCACTGATTGCAGGTGGGGCAGTTACTTTCGGCTTATTCTTTTTCATGGCGTATCTGATCTCCGGAGGAGACGGACGCGCCGCTAACGAGAAAGAGAAGATCGTTGTCGAAATTATGACGAATCCACCTGAATCCAAGGTTCAGGAGCGCAAACGTGTACCGCCACCGCCGCCTCCTCCGCCTAAGCAGCCGCCTAAGCCGCAGCCGCCACAGCCAGACAACAGCAACCCTGATGCTGGCGCACTAGGCTTTAATATGCCAAGTGTTAACGTGGGTGGTTCTGCCGGTGGACTAAGTGGCCCAGGTGCGTTTGGCCGAGATGGTGATGCTACACCTCTTGTGCGAATTGAACCTAAATACCCTGTGCAAGCCGCACGTGATGGTAAAGAAGGTTGGGTACAACTTTCATTCACCATTAACGAGCTAGGTGGTGTAGAAGACGTAGAGGTTATCGATGCAGAGCCTAAACGTATCTTTGACCGCGAAGCTGTGCGCGCATTGCGTAAATGGAAGTACAAGCCAAAAGTTGTTGATGGCAAGCCAATGAAGCAGCCTGGCATCACAGTACAGCTTGACTTTAAACTGAACCAAGACCAGTAAGGAGAGTGTAGAGATGAAAAATCTATCGAAAGTTACTGCACTCGCTCTGCTAATTTCCGTATCAGGCGGCGTAGTCAGCACTTCAGCGTTGGCTGCACCGAACTATGCGGAGATCGAAAAGCGCAAAAACGCTAAGACCAAGGTCATGGGTGAGCGCGTCGGTAAAAAAGTGGTTAAAGCCTTTGAGCTTTATGAAGCGGAAGATATCGACGGTGCCATTGCTGTTTTGAAAGAGCTAGACCCTTCTGATAAGTTCGATAAAGCTACGGTAGACCGTTATTTAGGTCAGCTGTACGCGCAAAAAGACAACTTTCAGTTAGCGATCAAGCACATTCGCGATGCGGTTAAGCCTGATGTGCTTAACTTCAACGACCAAGAGCAGTCAATGAAGCTGATTGGTGACTTATTGGCTAACACCAAAAAGTACAAAGAAGCGAAACAAGCCTACATAGAGTGGATGGACTTTACCGGTCAAGAAGATGCCACAGTGTATACGCGTATTGCGCAGGCTAACTATGAGCTTGGTCAGTTTAAAGACGTAGTACAACCAGCTGAGCGCGCCATTGAGCTAGATGCGAACAATGAGCCTAAAAAGGCTCCATTCTCGCTGCTTATGGGTGCTTACTACGAGACGAAAGATTTCAAGAACGTAGTAAAAGTTGGTGAGCGTATGGTTAAAAGTTGGCCCGAAGACAAAAAGTCTTGGACTAACCTAGGTCGTTTCTATATGCAGGTAGAAGACTATGAAAAAGGTCTTAATATCATGGATATAGCTTACGATAACGGCTATTTAGAGTCAGAAGTCGACTATAAAGTATTGGCCCAGCTATACTCTTTCGTTGGTATACCTTACAAAGCCGGTTTCCATATGGAAAAAGCGGTAAATGAGGGTAAGGTTGAGCGTACTAAGCTTAATTTAACGGCAATTGCCAGCTACTATCATAATGCGAAAAACGTTAAGACAGCGGCTAAGTATTACGAAGAAGCAGCAAAGTTTGATAACGATGCTGAGCTTTTCCGTAAGGCGGGTTCATTGCGTTTACAAGCTCAGCAGTTTGATTCGGCGGTAGCCTTATTAAACAAGGCGCTTGACTTAGGTTCGGAGAAAAAGGGTGCTATCTACTCTGATTTGGCCGAAGCCTACTTACAGCAAGAGAAATACAAGCTAGCGTATGCAGCGATCTCCAAAGCAGCGGAAGATCCAAGTACACGTAAGTTTGCTCGCAGCTGGAAGACCTTCATTAAGGATAAGGCGCAGCGCAACGGCGTAAGTCTTTAATCACAGCATGTGATCATAAAAAGCCCCATTTGGGGCTTTTTTTATATTTATAACAGCATTGAGCGGATTATGATCAAGCGAATTTTATCGGTAGGTTTATTGTTATTGGCAGGGTGCTCGGATGCGCCTGACTTAAATTCACAACAGGCTATTGCAGCCTTGCAGCAGCTCAATGCCAGACTCAGTGGCGAATCAAGCGATACCAGCCAGCTCTGGCCCTATACCGAGCAGTATCTAAAGCAACGTCATGATATCTACAAGGCCATAGCCCGCTCACAGTTAACCCCAGCGCAAGCGCAAACCTTGGACTATTTAATCACCGAAGAACGCTTTGTCCGCCGTTATCAACCCTGGCCTATGGCGGCAAAAATAGATGTCGATGCTACTGCCTTCCAAAACCCTCAGTGGCAGCACGGCTTGGCCGGGTGGTTGACTTATGTTGAGCACACCCTGGAGCTGGCGAAAGAGAGTAAAATCTTCCTTAATGCCGTTGAAGTAGCGCATATGCAGGCCCAGTTAGGGCATTTTAAAGACAAGGGTACAGAGCCTGCGCTCAACATGGCCATTACCAGCCTGGAGGCTTATTTAGACAAGTATACGCCTCGCAATCAACTGGGTTTGTCCCAGTTGCCCAATGGTGCCCAGTGGTATCAGGCAAAAATTAATTATTATAGCGGCCAGGTGCGCTCTCCAATCCAGTGGTTTACTCATATTCAAGGCAAGCAAAAGAGCCTAAAAGAGACGGATGTGCAGCCTTTGCCAAGCAGAGACAGTGCCCAGCTGCTCCCAGACCTTGATTGGCGGCAAAACTATGGCGACCTAAGGGGATGGGCTAAAGAGCAGTCTCTGAGCCCGTCACAGCGCCGCATGGCGTTAATATGGATGGAGGTTGACTTAGGCGTACATGCTCATATGTGGAACGAACACTTTGTCTATACCGCCTTGGCCAAGAAGGGAATAGATGCCGGGGTGGCAACGCGCATCTTGATGCAGGTTTTAACCCACCCAGGGCAAAGCTTTATTTATGCAGGCGTGCTTAACGAGCTTTAAGATGTGCCTCGCACTGCTCGCAGCGTTGGGTGGTCACGTCTTCTAAAAGGCGGGCCGCCTCAATGGGCTCTTCGCAATCGCTGCAAAAGCCGAATAGCCCGAGATCGAATTGACACTGGGTTGCCTCTAACCGCTCCAGTCTATCCACAAGATCTTTATAGGTGGGTCCGGATTTATCGCGAAGATGCGCTACCCAATCCCATTCAGGGTGCGCTGCCAAGGTTTGATATATCTCGTTCTCATGGCTGAGGGTGGAATAGCGCAAGCGATTTAAAAGTTCTTCACGCACTTGCGCGAGTAACACCTCTACTTTCGATTCAAAGTCGAGCGTCTCGATAGTCATGGCACAATCCACTGTTTTACTTAGGTAGCTTTTATTGTGGCCAGTAAATGGCTGTGTCGATATGACCGTGATCAACTAAAGGCGAAAAAGAGTGAGTTATACCAATTCACTTAAGTAGCTAATCATTCTAGCGGGCTAAATATCATGCTAACTGTGTTGGAATTTTTCTATGTAGAGTAACTACATAAGGAAAGTTCCGCCTTGTTATCACATCATTTACCCAGCGCTATCTCTGATCACATACTTAACAGAATTGGTATTACGCTTGCTCACTATGGTGTTTTAACACCGCCAATACTTCATCTTTATCATGCAGGCGACGGATATCTTCGAACAAGGCATCGGCCTGGCTGTAGGTGCGTTTTAAGTATCCTAACCATTGCTTGGTGCGATTGGCAAAGTAGCGTTTTGACATCAGCTCATCGTCATGCATGGATGAGTGCACTATATGATAGATAACATCATGCCAGCTCAAGCGGCGGTGGGGTTGCCCTAAATCTTCTGCTTTTATCCAGGCCGCCAGGTCGGGCATGGCCAAGGCTCCGCGGCCCAGCATCAGGTGTTGACACTGGCTTTGGATGCGGGCGTTATGGGCATCTTTAAGATCCCAAATCTCGCCGTTGGCCACCACTTCCATATTGGTATTTCTGGCCAGCAGAGGTGCTATCTTGTCCCAGTAGGCCGGTGGGCGATAGCCGTCCCGTTTGGTACGCGCATGTATGGCGATACCATCGGCCTTGGCTTGGGCTACGGCATCGAAAATCTCACTGCTTAGGGAGTCATCGTCAAAGCCAAGTCGAACCTTGGCGGTAACAATATGCTCATTATCCACCGCATCACGCACTGCCTTAACGATTTGATAGACCTGCTCAGGCTCTTTCAAAAGCACGGCACCGCCCTTGCTTTTATTAACCGTCTTGGCCGGACAACCAAAGTTCAAATCTATGCCGTGGGAGCCCAAAGCGACCGCTTTAACGGCATTTTCAGCTAAATAATATGGGTCTTGCCCAAGCAGTTGGATGCGCACTGGTGTGCCGGCGCGGGTATAGCCGCCATTGTGTAACTCTGGGCAATAACGCATAAACACGCGTCGAGGTAGGCGCTGGTTAACAACACGAACAAACTCGGTCACACACAGGTCAAAGCCACCAATGTCGGTCAGCAGCTGGCGCATTTTAAAATCTACAACGCCTTCCATGGGTGCGAGGATAAGTTTCATGTTTGACCTTATAGGAAATTTCGGCCGCGTATTCTAACCTGAACTAGGCTATTGATAAAATAGCATTATCAGTTCATATTTAAGTCTGTGATCTGATTACAAAATTAATCTAATCTTAGTGAAAGCATCCGCCATTAAGTCGGGTCTACTTATTTTGACAGCTACTAACACAGAGAGAGCAAGAGCATGAACACATTAAAGAAAAATTCAATTGCATTGACCTTAGGCGCAGTTGTTGCCGGTGGTGCTGCAATGACAGCAACCGATGCCCAGGCAAATCCATTCGAAATGCAAGAAATGGTAGCTGGTTATCAGTTAGATGCCGGTGAAGGCAAGTGCGGTGAAGGTAAGACTGAAAAAGAAGGTCGCTGCGGTGAAGCCAAGAAAGCCGAAAAAGAAGGCAAGTGTGGCGAAGGTAAATGCGGCGAAGGCAAAGCCAAAAAAGAAGGTAAGTGCGGCGAAGGCAAATGCGGTGAAGGCAAGGCCAAAAAAGAAGGCAAGTGCGGCGAAGGTAAATGCGGCGAAGGCAAGGCCAAAAAAGAAGGTAAGTGTGGCGAAGGTAAATGCGGTGAAGGCAAGGCCAAAAAAGGCGAGAAAGAAGGCAAGTGCGGTGAAGGCAAAGCCGAGAAAGAAGGTAAATGTGGCGGCCACAGCGCATAAGCACTGAGGTAAAGTCAGACCTATGCAAGCCGCTGTCACACGCGGCTTGTGTTTTTAGGAACCCCCTAGGAGTACGAGATGAAATCCCATGCCACAGACATAGGTAAGGTTGGCCTTGGGCTGCGTCGCGAGATGGTAGAGGAGATGCTCACCCATATTCCCGAGCAAATTGGTTTTATGGAAGTCGCGCCCGAGAACTGGTTGCCCTTTGGCGGCAAGCTGGGTAAGCAATTTAAAGCCTTGACCGAGCGTCACCCCTTTATTTGCCATGGCCTTTCCTTATCGATAGGCTCGCCGGACCCCCTGGATATTAGTTTTCTCAAGGCCCTGAAACGCTTCTTTGATGAGCACAATATTCGTATGTATAGCGAGCATTTAAGTTATTGCTCCGCCGGTGGCCATATGTATGATCTTATGCCCATTCCCTTTACCTGTGAGTCGGTAGACTATGTTGCGGCGCGCATTCGTCAAGTGCAGGATATTTTAGAGCGACCGCTGATAATGGAAAATGTTTCTTATTACGGTGCGCCCGGGCAAGAAATGACGGAATTGGAATTTACTAACCAAGTGTTGGCGGCGGCCGATTGTCAGCTCCTGCTGGATGTAAATAACATCTATGTGAACTCGGTAAATCACGGCTATGACGCCACAGCCTTTCTGCAAGGTTTGCCCAGTGAGCGCATCGCCTATATCCATGTGGCAGGTCACTATAATGAGGCCGAAGATTTAATTGTCGATACCCATGGTGCCGATGTCATAGATCCGGTGTGGCGTCTGCTACAGCAGGCTTATGAATGTCATGGTGTGCACCCAACCCTGCTTGAGCGTGACTTTAATATTCCGCCCTTGCCACAGTTAATAACCGAGCTCGATACCATAGCCGAGCTGCAAAAGCCTTTTTTAGTTAATCAGCAGCGAGCCTAAAGATGCAGTTTAAACAGGTGCAAAAGCAATTCAGTGACTATATTCGCGATCCACAGGCCAACCCCAAGCCTGAGGATATCGAAGAGCGGCGCATGAAAATCTACCGTGAGCTGTTTTTTAATAACGTCAACGGCTTTTTAGAAAGTGGCTTCCCTGTCTTGCATAGCCTTTATAAACCTCAGCAATGGCAGCAGCTGGTGCGCGCCTTTTTTGCTCAACATCAGGCGCAATCCCCATACTTTCTTGATATCTCAAAAGAGTTTGTGGATTTTCTAGCGCAAGAATATACCCCTCAGGCCAGCGATCCCGCGTTTTTGCTTGAGCTGGCTCATTATGAATGGGTCGAGCTTGCTGTGGCTACTGCTAAGGTGCAGGGCCAATATCGTGCCATCGCCGCCGTAAAGGATGAGCCCTTATATTTAAGTGAATGTGCGCAGGTGGTCTGTTATCACTATCCGGTGCAAACCATTTCGGTTGATAACCAACCGACTGCCCCAGATCAGGTGCCAAGCTATATTTGTGTTTATCGTGATAGAGATGATGAGGTGCAATTTTTGGCCCTCAATGCCATGACCGCGCTGTTACTCGATACTCTCGATAAACATCCCGGTATTAGCCTTAGCGCTTTATGTTCCCTGCTCAAACAGCAGGCACCGAGCTTCAGTGAAGCCCAACTGCAAGCTGGGGCACAGCAGATTCTGGCGGACTTAGCACAAAGAAGCATAGTGCTAACGCTGGATTGATAGCCGATATTAGATTACTATATGCGCCGTTTTTTGTCGTGTTTAAGAGGTAATTACTATGGCGCATAAAGGTGATTTTAAAGACCCTTTCAACTTCAAATATTTCGCTGCATTTCTCGCGGTATTCGTAGGTATTGGTTGTCTTAATGCAATTCTAGGTTGGGTAACCGCCATTTCAGCCTAAGAAAATATTTGCACAAGGCCCCGTTAGGGGCTTTTTTGTGCCTGAAAAACCCTTAGCTAAACACCGACTCGGCCAGGGTGATGGAGCCTGCATCGGCATCGAGTGTAACCCGAGCGCCCACGGGTAAGATAAACTGTTGCTTCACATGACCTATCATGGCCCCACGATAGGCCGGTATGCCCAGCGGCTTAATATAATCTGCGAAAATCTCATCCAGGCTCAGCGACCCGTAACCAGAATTAGGTTTACACAGGTTGCAATCGCCAAACACAAAGCCACTGAGCTTATCCAACGCGCCCATCAGCTTTAAGGTGCTCATCATTCTGTCGATACGATAGGGAGCTTCCTCGGTGTCTTCCAAAAATAAAATCGCGCCATCAAAGCTAGGTAAATAGGGAGAGCCTGCCAAGGCCGTGAGCACGGTTAAATTGCCGCCAATTAAGCGGCCACTGCTGCGCCCCGGATTAATGGTTTGCGTTAGATAGCGGCTGTTTACCAGCTCGTCCTCACCGCGGGGTAAATTCATATAGTGCATGCGCTGGCGCTGTTCAAACAGACGTTGGAACTGCTGCACATTAAATGGATTCCAATCGCTTGTGGCATTGGGGCCGTGAAAACTTATCAGGCCCGTTTGGGAGAGCAGGGCGTTATGCAACGCGGTAATATCTGAGTAACCCAATAAGGGTTTGGGGTTGGCAGCGATACTTGGGTAGTCGAGTAAGGGGAGAATTCGGGCCGCGCCTGAGCCACCGCGCAGACAAAAGAGCGCATCGACTTCGGGGTCGGCGAACTGGGCATTGATATCCGCCGCACGCTGGGCATCGGTTCCCGCCAAATGGCCACGGCGAGCAAGTACATGCTCGGCCAGCTTAACCTTATATCCTAGGGCCTCTACCAGCTGACGCGCCAAGGTCAGCTCTTTGAGCTCTACGGTCGCCGCAGAAGGGCTGACAATGGCGATTGTGCCGCCTTTTTTTAACGCCTTGGGTTTGATAACGGCCTGAGCGCCCAATTTAGGTATACCAATAGCCTGTGCCCCGGTACTGGCCAGCAAGCCAGCTCCAAGGAGGGAGCAGGTTTTTAAAAAGGTACGTTTGTTCATTTATCTACCTCACAGGATGCGTACTGTAGCCAAGAGCTGCAGACTCTATGATTACCCCAGTGAAGTATATATTTCAAATTTTATAGGTTGGATGGAATAAATTAATAGAAGTGGTAAAGCCTCCACGGGTTGTGGAGGCTTTTGAAGAGCTTATTCTACGCCACGTAGTAGGGCGTTAACGCCAACTTTTTCGCGAGTCTGTTGGTCGACCTTCTTCACGATAATAGCGGCATACAGGCTGTGGCTGCCATCTTTACTTGGGATAGAGCCAGGAACCACAACGGCACCGGCAGGCACGCGACCATAGTGGATTTGACCTGTTTCTCTATCAAAGATGCGGGTGCTTTGCGAGATATACACGCCCATGGAAATTACCGCACCTTCTTCGACGATGACGCCTTCAACTATTTCCGAGCGTGCGCCGATAAAGCAGTTGTCTTCGATAATGGTTGGGTTGGCCTGCAGTGGCTCAAGCACGCCGCCGATACCCACGCCGCCAGACAGGTGCACGTTTTTACCGATTTGCGCACATGAACCTACGGTAGCCCAGGTATCAACCATGGTGCCGTCATCGACATAGGCGCCGATATTAGTGTAAGAAGGCATTAATACTACGTTCTTGCCGATATAGCTGCCTTTACGAGCTACCGCATTTGGCACTACGCGCATGCCTTCTTGCTGGAATTGCTCCGGCGTGTAATCGGCAAACTTAAGCGGTACCTTGTCGTAATACTGATTGGCACCGTCGGCAAGCACCTGGTTGTCGCGAATACGAAACGATAGCAATACTGCTTTTTTCAGCCACTGATGCACCACCCATTCGCCGGAGATCTTCTCGGCAACGCGGGCTTCACCCTTATCCAGGCGCTCAAGTACGGCGATAATGGCGTCTTTGACTTCACTCGATACGCTGCTTGGGCTAATGGCGTCGCGGTTATCCCACGCCTGCTCAATAATGGTTTTTAAATCTGCCATATTATCCTCGTTAGTGCGCCGACTAAGCGGTTGTTGCTTCATTGTCGGCGTTTAGTTTCTTCCTAAGCGCTTGATGGATCTTAACTTGCTCTTCATCCGTCAAGGCCTTGTAGTCGTTGTTGGAAACGACGAAAAAGTCTTCCGCACGCTCGCCTACAGTGGTGATGCGGGCGGCATGAATATGCAGTTGGTGACGTTGAAATACCTGGGCTATTTTGGTCAATAATCCAGGAATATCCACCGCCTGAATTTCTATTAGACTGCGATCCGCATGGGCATGAGGTCGTAATATGATCTTGGGCTTAATATTAAAGTCTTTAAAGCGCTGTGAACGACTCTTTTTAATGCGGATCTTCTTCTTGGGATCGAGCATAAAGAGCTCCAGCGCCCGTTTTATACTTGTGCCTCGCCCTGTGCTTAATGGCTCGCCATTAACCTCTAAAATCACAAAGCTGAATATCACATAGCCGTCTTTGGTGGTCATCACCTGGGCATGTTGAATTTGCGCTTTCTTCGAGCCGATAACACTGACCAGACGCGCAAATAGCGCGGCACTGTAAGGGCTGTAGGCAAAGACCTGGGTGCCGCCGTGCATGGGTTCTGGGGAGACGGTAACACTGGGCTGAGACAGGTCCTCGGAGCTTAGCAAGTGCTCACAATGCCAGGAAATTTGCTGCTCACTAAAGGCGGTAAAATAATTGGCCTTAAAGCGACTCCAGAGCAGGTCAATCTGCCCCTCATCATAACCCAGGTTGATTAACCTTTGCTTAGCCTGCTGTTTTTTATCGCGAATTTGGTCGCGCATATCCATGGGGTTTTCCAAGCCTAAACGCAGTGCCCTTTGGGTATGCAGGTAGAGTTCGCGCAGCAGAGTGTTTTTCCAATCGTTCCACAAATTGTCGTTGGTGGCGCGAATATCCGCCACGGTTAAACAATAGAGGTAATCGAGCTGGCGCTCATTTTTAACCTTGCCGGCAAATTCATTGATCACATCCGGATCGTTAATGTCTTTACGCTGCGCCGTAACCGACATCAATAGGTGATTTTCAACCAGCCAGGCAATCAACCTGCCATCGGAAGTGGGCAACTGATGTAAGCGTGCAAAGGCAAGGGCATCCACGGCACCGAGTTCGGAGTGATCGCCGCCGCGCCCTTTGGCGATATCGTGGAAAATTGCCGCCAGATACAGGAGTTCCGGCTTATCCATGCGAGTGACGATTTCACTGCAAATGGGGAAATCGCTGATACGGGTTTTATCGCCGTATTGGTAGATATTGTTGATCAGTCTATGGGTGTGCTCGTCCACGGTATAAGCGTGGAAGAGATCAAACTGCATCTGCCCAAATATATTACGCCATTGTGGCAAGTAGGCCGCTAAAATGCCGTGCTTATGCATCAGGGTAAAGGCGCGACCCATGCCATTGGGGTGCTTGACCAAACGCATTAAGGCGTCGCGACAAGCTGCGTAGTCCTGTAAATCACCGAGTAAACGACGGCGCACCTGACGCATGGTGCGTATGGTACTGGGGTAGATATGGGTGATCTCCGGGTGATCGGCAATATGCTCGAACAGCGCTAAAAGCTGGTCGCGGCGGAAAAATACCGAAGGGTTTTTTACCCGAATTTGGTGACCAATGCGCTCAAAGTTACGGTCGAGCTCGACCACGGGCAATTGGCGTTGGTCCGGTAAAATACTTTGCTCAAAATAAGCCAGCAGCATCTGGTTGAGCTCGCGCACCCGGCTCATAATGCGGAACAAGCGTTTCATCATACGCTCGACCGAGGCCTTACCGTCACTGCCGAAACCTAAAATCTCGGCGGCATGGGGCTGATGGTCGAACAACAGGCGGTTTTCGTTGCGCCCGGCGGCTAAATGCAAGGCAAAGCGAATATTCCAAAGGTTCTCCAAACACTCGAGCAACTCTTGGTATTCCTCGTGGGTGAGGTAACCGTGGTTGATCAGCTCTTCAAGAGCTTCGGCCTGAAAGTGTTTTTTCGCCACCCAGATAATGGTTTGCAAATCGCGCAAGCCACCGGGGTTTTCCTTGATATTGGGTTCCAGGTTATAAGCGGTGCCATGACATTTGCGATGGCGCAGGTCTTGCTCCTGGCGCTTGGCGATAAAGAAGTCGTCTGAGCCCCATACAGGTGTTTGCAAAATATGCTCTTTGAGCTTTTCAAACTCGATATGGTTACCAAAGATAAGGCGGCTTTCCAGCAAACTGGTGGCGAAGCTGACATCTTCTTTCTTTTGCTCAATAACTTGCTCACGGGTACGTACGCTGTGGCCAATTTCAAGATTCAAGTCCCACAACAGGGTGACGAATTGGCCGATTTTTTCGCACAGCTCAGGGGCCGGGTCGTTGCGTACTAAAAGCAGAAAGTCGATATCGGAATAGGGATGTAATTCGCCGCGACCATAACCGCCGACCGCAACCAAAGCGAGCTCCGGCTCATGGGCCAGATCGCAGCTGTGAAACAGCTTGATCAGTAAGCGGTCTATGTATTCGGCGCGGGCGCGGATAAGCGAGCCTACCGGTTGTTTATCAAATTGATTGCCGAGCCATTTATAAAAGTATTGGCTACAGGCCTTGTATTCATCCAATTTGCTCGCCTGCTCAAGCAGGTCTTTTAACTTATTCGGTAGGGCCACTTAGTTATCCTTGCTTATTAACCGGGTTCGTTAACTGTGCTCAATCACTCGCGGCAGATCTTCATCGCTGCGCAGCGTTAACACTTCAACGCCGTTGTCGGTAACCAGCAGGGTGTGCTCCCACTGCGCCGACAGGCTACGGTCCTTGGTGATAACCGTCCACTCGTCTTTAAGCAGTTTACACTGGCGCTTACCGGCGTTCACCATGGGCTCTATGGTTAAACACATGCCGGCTTTTAAGGTCTCGCCCGTGCCCGGACGGCCATAGTGCATCACCTGCGGCTCTTCGTGGAAGTCTTTGCCTATGCCGTGACCACAGTATTCGCGCACTATGGAGTAGCTAAAGCCTTCGGCATATTTTTGGATAGCAGCACCGATATCGCCCAAACGTGCACCCGGCTTAACCATTTTAATGGCCAGGTAGAGGCTTTCTTGGGTCACTTCACACAGGCGCTTGCCTTGAATCGTTGGCTGGCCGACATGGAACATCTTGGAAGTGTCGCCGTGATAACCGTCTTTGATTACTGTGACATCGATATTGATGATATCGCCTTCTTTAAGCGGCTTGTCGTTAGGAATACCGTGACAAATAACATGGTTCACCGAGGTACAGATGGACTTAGGGAAACCATGGTAGTTTAGCGGCGCAGGAATCGCATCTTGCTCGTTCACTATGTAGTCGTGACAAATGGTGTTGAGCTCATCAGTGGTCACCCCAGGCTTTACATAAGGGCCGATCATTTCCAGTACCTCGGCGGCCAAACGGCCCGCAACGCGCATTTTTTCGATTTCTTCCGGGGTTTTGATCACTGCAGTCATTGATGCTCCAATTCGGTTTTTAAAGATATTTGCTGCGCACAAATAGTGCACAAAAATTTGAGTCTTGGTCGCTAATATGGTATAAAGCGCGCCGTCTTTTTACAAATAAAATCACCGCCGGTAAAATTAAACTTACTGCGAGTGGTTTGTCTGTAACGAAGACATAACCATTTAATATTAACACACACACATATCGACACATACACTTGGGTGCACTTAGGAATGATTTTACGAAACTTTCCGCGGTGTTGGTGCTATGGGATATGTGGAGGCTTAACCCAAAATTATAGAGGAAAATACAATGGCAAACGTTTCAATGCGCGACATGCTTAAGGCGGGTGTACACTTCGGTCACCAGGCTCGTTACTGGAATCCTAAGATGAAGCCGTTCATCTTCGGTGCGCGTAACAAGGTTCATATCATCAACCTTGAGCAAACTGTACCTATGTTCAACGATGCACTTAACTTCATCCAGAACGCTGCATCTAACAAAGGTAAAGTACTTTTCGTTGGTACTAAGCGCGCTGCAAGCGAAGCAGTAAAAGAAGCGGCAGTTAAATGTGACCAGTTCTACGTAAACCACCGTTGGTTAGGTGGTATGCTTACTAACTGGAAAACTGTTCGCCAGTCAATCAAGCGTCTTAAAGATCTTGAAACTCAAAGCCAAGACGGTACGTTTGAGAAGCTAACTAAGAAAGAAGCGCTAATGCTTACTCGTGAAATGGCTAAGCTTGAAAAGAGCCTTGGCGGTATCAAGGATATGGGCGGTCTTCCTGACGCACTATTCGTTATCGATGCTGATCACGAGCACATTGCTATCAAAGAAGCGAACAACCTGGGCATTCCAGTAGTATCTATCGTTGATACTAACTCTAACCCAGATGGCGTTGACTACATCGTTCCTGGTAACGACGACGCGATCCGTGCAATCCAGCTTTACACTAACGCAGTTGCTACTGCTGTTATTGAAGGCCGTGAAAGCAACATCGCCGTTCAAGCTGAAAAAGACGATTTCGTAGCCGCTGAGTAATCGCGACTCGCTTGTCATCAAGTCTTCATCCTAAAGTGGTGAAGACTTGATATTCTTAATTCAAAGTGACGCATCGTCACTTGCTCTAAACATTGATTTGAGGAAACTCCCATGGCTGTAACTGCTGCCCTAGTTAAAGAATTACGCGAGCGCACTGGCGCTGGCATGATGGATTGTAAAAAAGCACTAACTGAAACTAACGGTGACATCGATCTAGCGATCGAGAACATGCGTAAGAGCGGTGCTGCTAAAGCTGCTAAAAAAGCGGGTAACATCGCTGCCGAAGGTACAATCCTTATCAAAGAAGGCAACGGCTTCGCTGCGCTTCTTGAAGTTAACTGTCAAACTGACTTCGTTGCTAAAGATGCAAACTTCCTAGGTTTCGCTAACCAGGTACTTGACGCTGCTGCTGAATCAAAAGCAGACATCGCAACTCTTCAAGCTCAGTTCGAAGAAACGCGTGTTGCTCTAGTTGCTAAAATCGGTGAAAACATCAACGTACGTCGCGTTGAGTACATCGATGGCGCTACGCTAGCTTCTTACCGTCACGGCGACCGTATCGGTGTTGTTGTTGTTGGTGAAGCTGACGAAGAAACTCTTAAGCACGTTGCCATGCACGTTGCTGCGTCTAAGCCTGAGTTCGTAAACCCAGAAGACGTACCTGCTGACGTAGTTGAAAAAGAAAAAGCAGTTCAAGTAGAAATCGCAATGAACGAAGGCAAGCCAGCTGAAATCGCTGAGAAGATGGTTGTTGGCCGCATGAAGAAGTTCACTGGCGAGATCTCTCTAACTGGTCAAGCTTTCATCATGGAACCTAAGCAAACTGTTGGCGAAATGCTTAAAGAGCGTGGCGCATCAGTATCTGCTTTCGTTCGCCTAGAAGTAGGTGAAGGTATCGAGAAGAAAGAAGAAGACTTCGCTGCTGAAGTAGCTGCGCAAATCGCTGCTGCTAAAGGCGAGTAATTTCTTTAAGCTTGTATAAGCATGCTGTGGCGAACTTTTTATCAGTCCGTGTCTCTTTGCATTTAGTAGAGGAAACGGCGGCCTTAAGTGAGCAAAAGCCATGATTTGCTTTTGCGTCGCTCAGCAAAATTAATTAGAATAACCGCGCTCTTATGTACCCACATAGGCGCGGTTATTTTTTATCTCAATTCGTTATTGGCCAGGAAAATATGAATACTAATCGCAAACCTATTTTTAGACGTGTTCTACTCAAACTAAGTGGTGAAGCCTTAATGGGCGAAGAGGGCTTCGGCATCGACCCTAAAGTGCTTGACCGCATGGCACAAGAAATTAAAGAGTTGGTAGAGCTCGACGTAGAAGTGGGTTTGGTTATCGGTGGCGGTAACTTCCTACGTGGCGGTTCGTTGGCGGAAGCGGGTATGAACCGTGTTGTTGGCGACCACATGGGTATGCTGGCTACGGTTATGAATGGCCTGGCAATGCGTGATGCCCTGCACCGCGCCTTTGTAAATGCGCGCTTAATGTCTGCCATTCCTCTAAATGGCGTATGTGATGCTTACAACTGGGCTGAGGCGATCAGCTTGTTGAAGTCGGGCCGTGTGGTGATCTTCTCTGCCGGTACAGGTAACCCATTCTTTACCACAGATTCCGCGGCCTGTTTACGCGGTATCGAAATCGAAGCCGACACAGTAATTAAAGCCACTAAGGTAGACGGTGTGTTCAGTGATGACCCGGTGAAAAACCCAGAAGCCACTCTTTATCGTCATCTTGCCTATAATGAAGTAATTGAAAAAGAACTGAAAGTGATGGACTTGGCCGCCTTTACCCTGGCGCGCGACCACAATATGCCAATCAGTGTCTTTAATATGAATAAACCTGGTGCGCTTAAGCGCGTGATCATGGGTGAAGAAGAGGGAACCTTGATTTCTTCTGAAGCCTCTAGTGAGACAAAATAAGTAGGATACTAGCGTGATAAACGACATTCAAAAAAGTGCGCAAGAGCGCATGCAAAAAAGTGTAGCCGCACTTGGCAGCCAACTATCTAAAATCCGTACCGGCCGTGCTCACCCGGCATTGCTAGACGGTATCACCGTTTCTTATTACGGTGCTGATACGCCGCTAAACCAAGTTGCTAACGTAACTATCGAAGACGCGCGTACGCTGGCGATCAGCGTATTCGACCGCTCTTTAGCACAAGCGGTTGAAAAGGCCATTATGACTTCTGATCTGGGTCTAAACCCATCGTCAGCGGGCACGGTAATCCGCGTTCCTCTTCCTCCACTAACGGAAGAACGTCGTAAAGACCTTATCAAGATCGTACGTGGTGAAGTTGAAAGCGGTCGTGTAGCGGTGCGTAACATCCGTCGTGATGCTAACGGTGATATCAAAACACTATTAAAAGATAAAGATATCTCTGAAGACGAGGCACGCCAAGGCGAAGATGCTATCCAAAAGCTAACAGACAAGTACATCAAGGAAATGGACGCACAGCTGAGCGCCAAAGAAGAAGAATTGATGGAATTCTAAATGTGCTAAATATGAGCAATTTGCTCATAAATTGCCATTAGGTTTGTAACGCCGTCTAGGGTATACTAGGCGGCGTTTTTTTGTGGATAATTTGAGTTACATGGCTTTAGACGCAGAACAAATTTCGCAGCAATTATTGCCCAAACATGTGGCAATTATCATGGATGGCAATGGTCGTTGGGCGCAAGCTCAGGGTCACCCGCGGGTGTACGGCCATAAAAAAGGGGTTGATGCGGTTAGAGAAGCAGTGAAATTTTGCTCCAAATTGGGCATAGAGTCGCTCACCTTATTTGCCTTTAGCAGTGAGAACTGGCGACGTCCGGAAGAAGAGGTCACCACGCTGATGGAACTGTTTTTAATGGTTCTTGGCCGCGAGGTGAAAAAACTGCATAAAAATAACGTTAAATTATCCATTATCGGCGACCTAGGTCGCTTTTCCACAAAGCTACAAGAGAAGATAGCTGCAGCTGAAGCGTTAACCGCCAATAACAGCGGTTTACGGCTAAATATTGCCGCAAACTATGGTGGTCGTTGGGATATCGCCCAGGCCGCTAAACAGTTGGCGCTTAAGGTATCGGCAGGTGAAATAACAGCGGATGACGTTGACGAGCACTCGCTGGCAAAGCATATTAGTCTTAATGAACAAAGTGAACTGGATTTATTGATACGCACCGGCGGTGACCTGCGCATCAGTAACTTCCTGCTTTGGCAGGCGGCATATGCTGAGCTTTATTTTACGCCTACGCTATGGCCCGACTTTAATGAGTCGGTGTTTGCAGAGGCCATTGCCTGCTATGTATCGAGAGAACGTCGGTTCGGATGTACCGGCGAACAAATAAAACAATTACTCTCACACGCTCAGCCCTAAGTTGAAGGTATAAGACTTGCTTAAACAACGAATTATCACGTCATTGGTGCTGGCGCCACTGGCCCTTGCATTAGTGTTTTTAGCCCCTCTGGATTGGTTTAGTTACTGTGCCGGCGGCATCGTATTATTAGGCGCCTACGAATGGTCGGCGTTAATGGGAATTTGTAATCGCGGCAAAAGGCTTATCTATGTGGCCTTGGTCGGTGTGCTGGTGGCTCTGATGCAATGGCATTGGCCGATCACCGCACTGTGGCAGCAAGGGCAAATGCTGCCGGATATCAATTATGTTTTCACCCTGGCGCTGGCCTGGTGGATTGTCGCCACCATTTTGGTGGTACGTTACCCTAAATTCAGCGATGCCTGGTCGCAGGGTTATTTAATGCGTGGCATTTCCGGAATATTAACCCTGGCACCTTTGTGGCTGGCGTTATGTGTGCTGCGCAGCGCCAACTATGACGAGTCGAGCCAGTTTGGTTCCTACTTGATCCTGGCGGTATTAGGTATTGTTTGGTGTGCCGATATCGGCGCCTATTTCTGTGGTAAAAACTTTGGCAAACACAAATTGATGCCCAAGGTTAGCCCGAATAAAACCATCGAAGGCTTTGTCGGCGGCCTGCTAAGCGCTGCCATCTTCGTCTTGGTATTTTGTTATTTTAAAGATATCGAGCCTGGTATGTGGGCGCCTTATGCACTGATGGCAGTGATTGTTGCTGCCTTTTCTGCGGTGGGCGATCTGCTGGAAAGCATGTTTAAGCGTCAGGCAGGCATGAAGGACAGTGGTAAGTGCTTACCCGGCCATGGCGGTATTCTTGACAGAATCGACAGCCTGACCGCAGCGGCACCTATTTTTGTGGTGTTTTACGCCTGGACCATGACTCTATGAGCAGCAAAAGCGTCACCATTTTAGGCTCTACCGGCTCTATTGGCCAAAGTACCCTGGATGTGATTGCCCGCAATCAAGAGCAATATTCGGTCTTTGCCCTGGTCGCCGGACGTAACCTTGAGCAAATGGTGAGCGACTGTGTTGTGCATAAGCCGCAATTTGCGACCCTTTCCTGCGCTGATGCAAACAAGCAGCTGGCCGAGCGCCTAAATGCGCTTGGAAGTGCCACCCAGGTCGTGGACTATGAGCAGGATATGGCCATGCTCTGCCAACACAGCGATGTTGATATGGTGATGTCCGCCATAGTAGGGGCCGCCGGGCTAATTCCAACCTTGTACGCCATTGAAGCGGCCAAGGTAGTGATGTTGGCAAATAAAGAATCTTTGGTCATGTCGGGGCAATTATTTATGGATAAGGTACGCCACCACGGCGCCACCTTATTGCCCATCGACAGCGAACATAACGCCATCTTCCAATGTATGCCCGAGGCCATTCAAGGCCACCATGACGCCACCTTGACGGCCCATGGGGTGACTAAAATTTTATTAACCGGCTCGGGTGGCCCGTTTCGTGAGCGCGCCCTGGACACCTTTGCCGATATTTCCGTTGCCGAAGCGGTCGCACACCCAAATTGGTCCATGGGCCAGAAAATCTCAGTCGATTCTGCGACCATGATGAACAAGGGTTTGGAATTTATCGAAGCCAAGTGGCTCTTTAATGCCAGCGCCGACGATATCGAAGTGGTGATCCACCCGCAGAGTATGATCCATTCCATGGTGCAGTACAGCGATGGTTCTGTGCTCGCGCAAATGGGGCAACCGGATATGCGCACGCCCATAGCCCACGCTTTGGCTTACCCGCAGCGTATTAATGCCGGTGTGGCGCCCCTGGACTTTAGCACCATGAAAGACTTCAGCTTCCATGCCCCGGATTTTAATCGCTACCCGAACCTGCGCCTTGCCATAGAGGCCTGTAAAGCGGGGCAAAGTGCGACCACCATAATTAACGCCGCAAACGAAGAAGCGGTGGCGGCATTTTTAGCCGGGCATATTCGCTTTACCGATATTTATGCGGTCAATGCCGATACCCTGGCGGCCATGTCGACCCAATATGATGAATGTTTACAGGGAATTTTGCAGTGCGATGGCGACGCAAGACGCGTGGCACAGCAGCAAATTAAGAGTAGGGCAAACTAATGTTTGAATTTTTGTGGCACCTGGGCTCCTTTATCCTTGCCTTGGGTATCCTAGTCACAGTGCACGAATACGGCCACTTCTGGGTGGCTCGCAAGGCTGGCGTTAAGGTGCTGCGCTTTTCCATCGGCTTTGGTAAGCCACTGCTGCGTTGGTACGATAAATTAGGCACCGAATATGTGGTGCCATGATCCCTCTTGGTGGCTATGTAAAAATGCTCGACGAGCGCGTCGATAAGGTCGCCGAGCATGAGCGTCACCTGTCATTTAATGCCAAATCCGTTTATGCCCGCATTGCCATCGTCAGTGCCGGGCCCTTGGCCAATTTCTTATTCGCTATTTTCGCCCTGAGTCTGATGTATGTCATCGGCGTGCAATCAGTGAAGCCTATTATTGGCGATGTTGGCACACAAAGCCGTGCTCAGGTTGCGGGTTTAAAAGAAGGCGACCAGCTTATTGAGGTGGGTAGCCAGCAAACTCAGGATTGGCAGGAAGTAACTCTGGCATTAATGCAGCACCTGGGTGATGAAAGCGTTAATGTGAAAATACAAACGCCGTCGGGCATGCAAAGCATTAAGGTGCTGGATCTTGAGGGCTGGAGCCTGCAACAGCGCGACCAGTCGCCGCTGGCATCTATTGGTATAGTGCCGTTTCGTCCCGATGCAACCTTAACCTTGGCCATGGTGGCTCCGGATTCTCCGGCGCAGCGAGCCGGTTTACAAGAAGGGGATCTCTTGGTCAGTGTTGAGGACAAGCTGATTAAGTCCTGGCCGGCCTTGGTACAACAAATCG
Source organism: Pseudoalteromonas sp. T1lg76 (assembly GCF_002964725.1). Lineage (NCBI taxonomy): Bacteria > Pseudomonadati > Pseudomonadota > Gammaproteobacteria > Alteromonadales > Pseudoalteromonadaceae > Pseudoalteromonas > Pseudoalteromonas sp. T1lg76. Next base: position 32,153 of record NZ_PQCE01000035.1, on the reverse strand, counting down.
AGCGCTCTGCGGAGCAGCCGCTGAAGTTTCATATCATTCGCGACAAAAGCGGCATGGATGTGACAGTAACCCCAGCGAATAGGCCTATGGAAGATGGTTTGAGTCGCGGTTATCTTGGCGTGGTGCCTGTGGTAGAACCTTGGCCTGAAGATGCAATTGTGACCCGCAGTTACAATCCGATTACGGCCATTGGCCTTGGGGTGACTAAAACCTGGCAAATGGTCAGCCTGAGCTTTGAAATGATTGCCAACCTGATCACAGGTCAGGTATCGATTAAAAATATCAGTGGCCCCGTAGGCATTGCGGTTGGGGCAGGAACTAGCGTAAGCTACGGTTTCGTCGCGTTTTTAAGTTTCTTAGCGCTGATCAGTGTGAGCCTAGGGGTATTTAATTTATTGCCTCTGCCGGTGCTCGACGGTGGTCATCTAATGTATTACATAATTGAACTTATTCGTAAAAAGCCAGTCTCTGAAAAGACACAAGAAATTGGTTTTCGCATTGGTGCAACCTTATTATTGGCGCTTACTGCGTTTGCTTTGTTAAACGATATTGCGCGCTTGTAACTAGAGGTTACTGCCGGCTTGGTTGTTTTATGGGTAAAAACTGAGCCGGATGCATAAAGAAACTGCTGTGTAAGCCAAACAGCAATGATAAGATGGCTGTATTAAACGCAGCCGATGGCCCAAACCAAAACAGCCGTGCGCAAAACGAACTCTAATAGTGCGTTTGGGTGAAGACACTGTAGTAAAGGACAAAGATAATAAAATGGCTATAAAAAAACATTTGGCAGTAACGAGTTTATTAGGGGCCAGTTTCGCCGCCCTGGGCCAAGAATCCTTTATCGTAGAAGATTTAAAAGTTGAAGGTCTGCAGCGAGTAGCTTTAGGCGCCGCGCTGACCCATATCCCCATTAACGTGGGTGACCAAATTGATACCTATACGGTATCGAAAACCATTAAATCCCTGTATAAATCTGGCCATTTCGATGATATCGAAGTGTACCGCGATGGCGATCAAATCATCTTTAAGGTGACCGAACGTCCTACCATCAGTGCTATTGAGTTTGATGGCAACAAGGATATTAAAGACGAGCAGCTGACCGAGAGCCTAGATCAGCAAGATATCCGTACCGGTGAGCCTTTAGATAGAACGGTTTTGGATAATGTGGAAAAGGGTTTGATCGAATTCTTCCACAGTATAGGTAAATACAACGCCAAGATTGACGTTGAGGTCATTCGTCTGCCGCGCAACCGAGTGCGCCTTAAACTCAAGTTTGATGAAGGTGAAGCTGCCTCAATTCGCCAAATTAATATCGTTGGTAACGAGTTGTTCCCGGATGAAGAGCTGCTGGGCCTGGTGGAGTCAAAACAGGACTTACCTTGGTGGCGCTTTATGTCATCGGACCGTTACCAGAAGCAGACTATTGAGGGCGATTTAGAGAAAATTCGCAGCTACTACCTCGACCGTGGTTATCTGCGCTTTAATATCGACTCAACACAAGTTTCGGTAAGTCCTGAGCGTGAGTCCGTGTATGTGACCGCTAACCTCACCGAAGGCGAGCAGTACATGGTTAAGGGCTTTGACTTTATCGGTGACCTGCTTGGCCGAGAAGAGCTGATCCGCAGCGTGCTCCCACTTAAGGCTGGGGAGCTTTACAATGGCTCTGTGGTGACTTCGTCGGAAGAATTTATTAAGAGTTATTTGGCCCGCTTTGGTTATGCCAATGCCGTGGTACGTACTATTCCGGAAATCGACGACGAAACCAAAGAAGTACAACTGGTGTTGTCCGTTGACCCGGGCAAACGTGTTTATGTACGTCGTATCGATATCTCAGGTAACCAAAGTACCGCCGATGAGGTTGTTCGTCGTGAGATGACTCAGCTTGAAGGTGCCTGGCTGTCAAACCAAAACCTTGAGCGCTCAAAATTACAAATTCAACGTTTGCCCTATATGGAAAGCGTGGAGTTCGATGTTAAACCTGTACCCGGTGCAGATGACGAGGTCGATGTTGGCTTTACCGTGAAAGAGCAATCCGCCGGTAGCTTTACCGCTGGCTTGGCTTACGGTTCCTACTACGGCCTGCAGTTTAACATTGGTGTGAGTGAGTCAAACTTCCTTGGCTCTGGTAACCAAGTGGCCTTTAATATCAACACCTCGCGTGGTTCAGAAAGCGTCAGCCTGTCTTATACCGACCCTTATTTTACGCCGGATGGCGTCTCTCAGGGTTCGAGTATCTTCTATCGTAACTATGATGCCGGCGAATTTAGCCTGATCGACTATAAATCGAAGAGCTATGGTCTGGGTACCAATATTGGTTTCCCTATTAACGCGGTTAATCGTTTGAACTTTGGTGTGCGTTGGATAGAAGAAGAACTATCTGATTTGGCCGAATACGAGCAAACGCGCGTGCTGCGTGAAACCTTCCTGGACCCGGAAAATCCGGATGCTGGTTTTGAGTTCACCAAGTATGAGCTAAGCGCCGGTTGGTCTCGTGTGACCGTTAACCGTGGTATGTTCCCAACGGCCGGTTCTCGCCAGTCGTTAAACCTGTCGGCAACCACACCGAACTCAGATCTGACTTATTTTAAGATCAACTATAACTCGCGTTATTACTGGCCGGTGAGCGATGACCATCGCTGGGTATTCTCAGCCCGTGCGGCGCTGGGATATGGTAATGGTTATGGCGAAACCAATGGCTATGAGCAGGTTCTCCCTGTGCAGGAGTTCTTCCGCATTACCGAGCAGGAATTACGCGGCTTTGACCGTAATACCATCTTGCCACGTGCGGTAATTCGTTCACCGCAAAATATCCCAGGCACAACCTTGCCTGATGGTACGCCTACCGGCAATATCGGTGGTGCCGAGGAGTTTGATACTCTGCAACTTGCCGGTCGTATCGGTGGTAATGCCAAGGCGGTGGCAGGTATTGAAATGATAGTACCAACACCGTTTTTAGACGACGAGAACAGCAGTTCCGTTCGTACCAGTTTCTTTGTCGATGCGGCTAACGTATGGGATACAGAGTTTAACGTTGACCGTTATCAAAACCTTCAGCCCGATGAGCGTGCGCGCTTGGATGATTATTCCGATCCAGGTCGCTTCAGGGTCTCAACTGGTCTTTCAATCCAGTGGATCTCGCCTATGGGGCCAATGCTAATTAGTTTTGCTTATCCGTTGCAAGAAGAAGAAGATGATAAGACGAAAACTGTTAGCTTTAACATTAGTAACACTTTCTAAGGAGTTTTCTGTGAACAAACTATTTAAAAACACAGCACTAGTAGTATTAGCGGCACTAACCATGGGTACTTCGGTACAGGCTTTGGCGCATAAGGTTGGTATTGTTGATATGCAAACCATCTACTCTCAGGTGCCACAAACTGCGGCTATCGACAATACATTGAAAAGTGAATTCTCTGAGCGTCGTCAAGAACTTGAAAAGCTGCAGGGCGATATCCGTTTTGAAATGGAAAAGTTTCAGCGTGAAGCGCCAACCATGAGCGAAGACCAGAAGAAAGCGCTAGGTGACAAGATCAACAGCATGCAAAAGCAGTTTAACGAAAAAGGTCGTCCGCTAGAGCAAGAAATCAAGCAACGTCAAAACCAAGAGTTGGCCAAGCTACAGAAAACCATTATTACGGCTATTGAAGAAATTGCCAAAGATGGTGATTTCGACGAAGTGAAGGTTAAAGACGGTACTATCTACTTCAATCCTAAAGAAGTGACTGACCTGTCAGAAAAAGTGGTTGAGCGCGTAAGTAAGAAGTAATGATGGCAAAAAGCTTAGCTGACATCGCCCAACACTTAGGTGCCGAGCTTATTGGTGACGGCACCCTTGAAGTCGTTGGCATACAGACGCTTGGAAAAGCAACTGCGGCGCATATTAGTTTTTTAGCGAATAAAAAGTATCGTAGCCAGTTGGCCGATACGAAAGCCGGTGCTGTGATCCTCAGTGCCGCCGATGCCGAGCACTTCGCCGGCAACAAACTGATTTGCCAGGACCCTTATGTGGCCTATGCTAAGTTGGCACAGCTGCTCGACAGCACGCCGGCTGCGGCTCAGGGGATTCATCCCAGTGCGGTGATTAGCCCGGATGCCAAGGTCAGCGCCAGCGCCAATATCGGCCCACTCGTGGTGATTGAAGCCGGTGCAGTGATTGGCGAGCATGCGCAAATTGGTTCCCATTGTTTTATCGGCAAAGATGCGCAAATCGGTGCCCATACTAAGCTGTGGAATAACGTGACTGTTTACCATCAGGTGCAGTTGGGCGAACACTGCTTAGTGCAAGCCAATACGGTGATTGGTGCCGATGGCTTTGGTTATGCCAATGAGCGTGGCCAGTGGGTGAAGATCCCTCAGGTCGGATCTGTTATAATCGGCGACCGCGTTGAGATTGGCGCCAGTACCACCATAGATCGGGGCGCTATCGACGACACTATTATCCACGATAACGTGATTATCGATAACCAGTGTCAAATTGCCCACAATGTGGAAATTTGCGAAGGCACCGCTATTGCCGGCTGTACCGTGGTGGCGGGGAGTACCAAAATAGGTCGTTATTGCCAGATAGGTGGTCTCAGTGCCATCACAGGTCATGTAGAGATCTGCGATAAGGTGGTGCTAACCGGTATGAATATGGTTACCAGTGGCATCAACGAGCCGGGTATTTACTCCTCGGGCTTGCCGCACAGCAAGAATAAAGAGTGGCGTCGTACCATAGCGCACCTGCGCAATATTGGTGACATGAATAAGCGTATAAAGGCCATTGAGGCCGAGCTTAAGTCACAAGAATAACTTTGTTTTAAGGAAAAGAAGTTGGCTAATCAGTTAAATAGCTTAGATATTCAAGAGATAATGAGTTTACTACCGCACCGTTATCCGATGCTGTTGGTGGACAAGGTGTTAGATTACACCCCGGGTGAAAGCCTGCATGCAATCAAAAATGTGACCATCAATGAGCCGATCTTTACCGGTCACTTTCCTGAGCAGCCAATTTTCCCAGGCGTGATGATCCTTGAAGCCATGGCCCAGGCGACAGGTCTATTGGGTTTTAAAACCACAGAAAATCGTGGTGAGAACGAGCTATACTTGTTTGCAGCCATCGACAATGCGCGCTTTAAGCAGCCGGTATTACCTGGCGATACCATGCACTTGCATGTAAAGTTCTTAAAAGAGCGCCGCAATATGTGGAAATTCTACGGCGAAGCACGCGTTGACGATAAAGTCGTGTGCAGCGCCGAACTAATGTGTGCAAGAAGAGAGTTTTAATCGTGATCCATCCGACCGCAATTATCGAACCCGGTGCAAAACTTGCTGATGATGTTCAAGTTGGCGCTTATAGCTATATAGGCAATGACGTTGAAATCGGTGCAGGTACTATTATTGAATCTCATGTGGTAGTAAAAGGGCCGTCTAAAATCGGCAAAAACAACCACATCTTTCAATTCGCATCGGTAGGCGAGGCGTGCCAGGATAAAAAATACAAGGATGAACCAACGCAGCTTATCATAGGTGATAACAATATTATTCGCGAATGCGCCACCATTCACCGTGGCACCATTCAGGATCAGGGTATCACCAAGATTGGCAGCAATAACCTGTTTATGGCCTATACCCATGTTGCGCATGACGCAGTGATTGGCGACAACGTTATTTTTGCGAATAACGCCAGTGTCGCGGGCCACGTGCACATAGGTGACTGGGTGATCCTAGCGGGTAACTCAGGCGTGCATCAGTTCTGTAAAGTGGGTGCTCATGCCTTTATCGGCATGTACTCGGGAGTAAACCAGGATGTGCCACCGTATGTGACTACAATCGGCACGCCTGCGCGCCCGGTGGCTATCAATACCGAAGGCTTGAAGCGTCGTGGTTTTGAATCTGACGAAATCATGGCCCTGCGCCGTGCTTATAAGACCCTATTCCGAAAGGGATTGAAGGCCGATGAAGCACTGGCACAGCTGCAAGAGGAAGTGGCTAACTTCCCAGCCATTCAGCCTATGATCGACTTGGTTAACAGCTCTACGCGCGGCATTATTCGTTAGTTTAAGAGCTGCAAACTAGCAGAGCAGAAATATATGAAAAAGCGCTAACTCGGTTGGTAAACCCGGTTAGCGCTTTTTTTATGCCTGTGTAAATATGATTGCGGCTGTTTCGCTAGTTAAGCAACTGGCTGATGGCACGATACTCCTCATACTGCTGATATAGCTCCTTGTGGCTAGCCACAGCTTTTATCTGGCCTTCGTCCATCCACAGCACCTTATCCATATGACTCAGCAGTGAAGTTTCATGAGTGCTTATGACCAGGGTTTTGTTTTGTGTCAGGGTTAAGACCGCATCAAAGACCTTGCTTTGATTATCACCGTCCAGGCCGCGGGTGGGTTCATCCAATATCAGCACTTGTGGGTCGCGCAAAAATAGTTGCGCCAGGTGCAAACGTCTGGCTTCGCCGGCGGACAGCTGGCGTCCGGTGGCCCCTACTTGGGTGTCCAGGCGCTTAATCATTTGCTTTACCGTGGCCGCCAGTTGCGCCTGTTCGAGCGCCGACCAGATTTCTTCATCAGTGGCATCCTCCTTGGCAAGAAGCAGGTTTTCTTTAATGGTGGCGCTAAAGGTGTGGCTGAATTGATTCAGCACGCCCAACTCTTGATTAAGCCAAGCGGCGTCGAGCATCTCTACGTGAGTATCAAACGCCAAAAACGTTCCCTGTTGTCGCTGGAGCTGCGCCGTTAGCAGGCCAAGCAAGGTGGACTTGCCGGCGCCGCTTCTGCCTATTATGGCCAGCTTCTCACCTCGCTTTATGTCCAGGGACAAGGATTGAAAAACAGGGGGCTGATTTGGGTAGGCAAAGCAAACTCGGTCGAGGGAAAAGATAAGCTCGGCGTGCGCTTTTCCTTGTTGCACCTGTGTTGGCGTTTTATCCACTTCGGCTAGTTGGGCGCGAATGCGCCCGGCGCTGGCCAAGGTGAGCTCCAGTTTTAGCATGGCATCGGGCAGCATTAACACGGACTCAAAGGCACCTAATACTAAGAGCACCAGCATGGCCAGCTCAACCTGTGCCAACTGACCACTATTGACCAGTGGGATCAAGGCCACAAGTGCCATAACTATCGTCAGCTGGCTGATAAGCAGTGACAGCCCCTGATGGGTGGCAAACCAGCGATGTGCCTTTTGTTGCTCCTGCGCCAAGGTGCGCTGCGCCTTATCCAGATCTTGCCAATATTGTTGTGCGGCGCCCGCCAAATGCAGCTCTTTTAAGCCGCGCGCGCCCTCTACCAGGCATTCACTTAACTTGCTTTGCGCATCCTGGGTGCGTTTGCCGACCCCTTTTAGATTACGACTAAGCCAGGCGGGCAAGATGACTCCGGTAATGAGCAAGGCCGCAAGGGTCACCAGCATCAGCACAGGGCTGTAGCTGCCGAGCACCCAGGCAATTAAGGGTAAGGCCATGACAGCCAATAACAGGGGTACCAGAACGCCGATATAGAATTCATCGAGTTGCTCAACGTCTTCCTGCAACTGTGACAGGCGTTGCCCGACACTGGTAAAGCTCTGCAAGGAAGCCTGGGTGAGGGCAGCGAAAATGCGCACCCGCAGGGTTTTAAGTATTAAAAAGGTGGTGTTGTGATTGACCAGGCGCTGGGCGTAGCCGCTGGCGGTACGAACGATGGCCAGGAAGCGAATAATGCCCGCCGGGGTGAAGTAGTTCATGGTCATCCCTTGTAAACCCGCGGCGGCCATGGCCGCCAAAAACCAAGCGGAAACGGCCAGCAGGGTAATATTGGCGGCCAGGGCAAGAAAAGCCAAAAATAGACCTAACAGCGCCCAGCCAAGGTGGGGGCGAATGAGGGAAATAAGAAAGCGCCAATTAGCCATAAACCACCTCCGGTGCCTTAAGCATGCAGCCAAGCTGTGAATGAGTATCGGCGGCAAGCTCGTTATAGCTGCCTTGTTCTATCAGCTCACCCTGTTTAAGTACCAGGACCTGATTGGCTTGGCTCAAGGTATTGAGTCTATGGGCAATGATCACCACCAGGGTGTGTGCGCTGATGCGCTCAAGACAGGCCTGCACCTTTTGTTCGCTAAGCTTATCGAGCGCCGCCGTGGGCTCGTCTAAAAAGATCACATCCGGTTGCCGTAATAGGGCTCTGGCCAGGGCTAAACGTTGTATCTGACCGCCGGATAGACCCTGGCCCAATTCGCCGATTTTTGTATCGTACTGATGGGGCAGAGCCATGATAAAGGCGTCCAAATCCAGCTCTTTACAAAGCGCGCGTATAGCCTCAAGGTCGATAGATTCGCTGCCGAGGGCAATATTCTCGGCCAGGGTGCCACTGAATAAGGTGGGCGTTTGCGCGACCCAGGCAATGCGCTCTTGATAGCTGGCAATATCGATATCCGTTAACGGTATGCCATTGATGCGTATGGCTGAGTTTGCTTGCGGATATAAGCCCATCAAACAGTCCATCAGGGTGGATTTGCCGGCGCCGCTTTGGCCTACCAGGGCGAGTATGCCGTTAGCTTCGGTGCTAAAGCTGATATTTTTTAGCACCGCATTGGCGCCCTCATCAAGTCGCAGGGATAAATCCTGCACTTCTAACTTGGTGATAGATGCTAGCTTGGCCTTATCCCGCGTATTTTTTGGCAGGGGAGTTTGCTGCAGCTCTTGTGTGCTCAAAAGCGCCAGCATGGAGTCGGCGCTGGCCAGACCCTTGAGCTTGGCATGGTAATGCTGCCCCAACTGACGCAGTGGCAGATAAAACTCAGGTGCCAACAAGAGCACCACAAAACCCGTGGCAAAATCCAGGGTGCCGAAATACAAACGAAAGCCGATGATCACGGCCACCAGGGCAATGCTGATAGTGGCTAAAAATTCCAGCGCCAGGGTGGAAATAAAGGCGATACGTAATACCGACAGAGTCGATATACGAAACTGATCCGCCATCTGCTCAACGCGTTTAACCTGGCTCTGGGCGCTGTTAAATAGTTTTAATTGAGTCAGGCCGTTTAGGCGGTCAAAAAAGAACTGCCCCATATACTGTAGGCTTTGCCAATTTCGCTCATTCAGCGCTTGCGCCTTATAGCCAATGAGGATCATAAAAAATGGAATAAGCGGCGCGGTAATAAGAAAAATAAGCCCGGACTTCCAGTCGATGGGAAATACCACGGCGATAATGGCAAAGGGAATAAGCCCAGCATAGGCTACCGCCGGCAGGTATTTGGCGAAGTAATCGTGCAGAGCTTCAACACCCTGGTTGAGGGTGAGTACCCACTCCGATGCCGGGCGGCTCGCTGAGCCGTTTTCTTGCTGTTTGACCAAGGCTTTCCACAGGGCTTCACGCATCGCCAGCTTGATATTGAGTGCACTGCGCTCAGCCATGGCGCGACTGGCTCCTATCAAGAGCGCCCGCAGTAGACCTAATCCCGCCAGCAAGTACAGGGCTTGTGTCTGCTCGGCTAAGTCTTGCCCGGCAAACATCACCTTATGGCACAACTGCGCCAGCACATAGCAACTGATGATCATCAACACGCCACTGCTAAAGCCCAAAAATATGCTTAGCAGCAAAGGGCGGTTATGGGGGCGGGTAAATTCCTTTAAAAAGGCGCGCAGCTGGAGTTGCTGCGCGCGATTTGGTTGGGGGTTCATGAGCTTAGAAGTGCTCCTGCTCGTCGTCTGCAATACTGTCGGTGTGCTGTTGCATTTCATACCACATCACATTAATTACGCCGAAAGCAACGGCAAAGAGTACCCCTAATATCCAAGCGAAATACCACATAATGCCTCCTTAATAGCTGCCGTGAGAGTTGTTTTCGATTTCTTCATGACTGACTCGACGCCACATCTTCACATAACACCAGGTGGTGTAACTCAGGACTATGGGCAGCAGCAGTGCCACCACGATAAACATGATGTTAAGGGTCATATGGCTGGAAACCGCATCCCAAATGGTCAGACTCATATTGGCATCATGGCTTGAAGGCATGATGAAGGGGAACAGGCTGGCGCCAAAAGTCATAATAATGCCAACCAGCATTAAGCTGGTGAGGATAAAGCCCAGTCCGGCCTTGTTGCGCCAAGAGCAAAGTAGAGCCAATACGCCAGCCACATAAGCCAGTACCGGGAAGGCCATACTCCACGGCCGCTGCTGGTAGCCATCGAGCCATAAACCGGTGCCTGTTTTCACTGTTTTTGCTAAGGGATCGGCATGGCTACCGGGCTCGGCCATGGTGATAATTTGCATGCCCTCGATTTGCGTTAACCAGACTCCGGCAATGGCAAAGCCCACCAGAGCTAGGATCAATGCCAGGCGACCCAATTTAGCGGCGCGTGAGGCGACCGGATCTACGGTGCGCAGTTGCAACCAGAGACCGCCATGGGCGACCAACATGGTCACGCTAATAAGGCCACAAAGTAGGGCAAAGGGGTTGAGCAGGGCAAAGAAAGAGCCCAAATAGCTGACCCGCATAAGATTATCTATATGCAAGGGCACCCCTTGGATCAGGTTGCCAAAGGCGACACCAAAAATGAGTGCGGGAATAAAGCTGCCGGCAAAGAGTGCCCAGTCCCAACGGTTGCGCCAAGTCGGGTTATCCAGCTTGGAGCGATAGTCAAAGGCCAAGGGGCGGAAAAACAGTGCAAACAGCACCAGCATCATGGCGAAGTAAAAGCCGGAAAAAGCCGCTGCATACACCATGGGCCAGGCTGCAAATAAGGCGCCACCGGCGGTGATCAGCCAGACCTGGTTGCCGTCCCAGTGTGCGCCGACGGTGTTAATTACCACACGGCGCTCGACATCTTTTTTGGCGACAAAGGGCAGCAAGACCGCGGCGCCCATGTCCATGCCATCGGTGATGGCAAAGCCGATAAGCAGGGCACCAATTAACAGCCACCAGATCAGTTTAAGGGTTTCGTAATCGAAAATCATACCTGAGTCTCCTTAAGGGCGGCCTGGCGTTCAAAATAATACTTGCCGGTGTGCAGCGAGCTGGGACCCTGTTTAATAAAGTGCAGCATCAACCACACCTCGATAATGGCGAGTATGGTGTAGAAGATAATAAAGCCGGTCAGGGAGATCAGCACATCATTAAAGGTCAGGCTGGAGGTGGCCATAAAGGTGGGCAGCACTTCGGAAATTGCCCAGGGTTGGCGACCGAATTCCGCCACAAACCAACCTGTTTCTATGGCTATCCAAGGCAGGGGAATGGCAAATAAGGCGGCCTTAAGCAGCCAGCGTTTTTTCTCAATCACCCGCTTGGCGTTGTAATAGAAAGAAGCGGCGAAGATAAACAGCATGATCATCCCACAGGCCACCATAACGCGGAAGGTCCAGAACAGCGGACCGACGGCAGGGATCGAGTCCTTCACCGCCATAGCGATTTCTTCTTCACTGGCGTTATAGACATCATCGCGATAGCGCTTAAGCAACAAGCCATAGCCGAGATCGGCCTTGTACTTGTCAAATTCGGCAACGATCTCGGGGCGGGTATCACCATTGCGCAACTTTTCCAGATAGCGATAGGCAATCATGCCGCTGCGGATCCGTACCTCGTGCTGCTGCTGTAATTCCTTGATACCAGTGACCTCTTCATCCAGGGAGCGGGTGGCAATAATGCCCATCACATAGGGGATTTTAACCGCAGCGTGGGTTTCCTGTGCCTCTGAGTCGGGAATACCGAACAGAGTAAAGGCGGCGGGGGCGGGTTCGGTTTCCCATTCCGCTTCAATGGCGGCCAGTTTAACCTTTTGCACCTCGCCGACCTCATAACCGGACTCATCGCCGAGCAAGATGACACAGAGCACCGAGGCTAAACCAAAGCTACAGGCCACCGAAAACGAGCGTTTGGCAAAAGCCACGTCGCGCCCTTTAAGCAGGTAATAGGCGCTGATCCCAAGCACAAACATGGACGCGGCGACATAACCGGCGGACACGGTATGAATAAACTTCACCTGGGCAACCGGGTTGAAGACCAGCTCGCCAAAGCTTTGCATTTCCATGCGCATGGTTTGGTAATTAAATTCTGAGCCCACTGGGTTTTGCATCCAGCCGTTGGCGATAAGGATCCACAGCGCCGAGAGGTTGGTGCCTATGGCCATGAGAAAGGTAACACCCAGGTGTTGCACCTTGGTCAGACGGTCCCAGCCGAGGAAGAACATGCCAACAAAGGTGGATTCGAGGAAGAAAGCCATCAGGCCTTCGATAGCGAGCGGCGCGCCGAAGATGTCGCCGACATAATGCGAATAGTAGGACCAGTTGGTACCGAATTCGAACTCCATGGTCAGTCCGGTGGCGACCCCAAGCGCAAAGTTGATACCGAATAACTTGCCCCAAAACTTGGTCATATCACGATATATTTCTCGCCCTGTCATCACATAGACGGATTCCATTATCACCAAAATCCATGTCATCCCTAACGTCAGTGGCACGAATAAAAAGTGATAGAAGGCCGTTATTGCAAATTGCAGACGGGATATGTCTACAAAGGATTCATCTATCATGGTTTACCCCTAATGTAAGATGTTTGAACTTTCAGTAATAACTGAAAGCTTGCATAGTATCCGTACTTATTGGTTAACAGTCAACCACACATTAGCAGTTGCTAATTTATAAAAAAATTCATTGCGATGAAAAAACAGCCGGCTTGCGCTCTGTGCCAAGGGATGAAAAAATCGGCTATTTTTCAGCGCCGTGGATTTGTGCTCCGCTAAGGTTTTAAGCACACCCTAAACAGGGTAGACTAGGCTGTTAATAATAACAGTGGTATATGGGAAACCCCCTTTAGATGAGCGCAGCAGCTAAACCTCTACGTATCGGTATTGTTGCCGGAGAAATGTCGGGCGACATTCTCGGCGAAGGCCTGATGAAAGCGATCTTGAAATCTCACCCGGATGCAGAGTTTGTCGGCATCGGTGGCCCGCGTATGCAGGCGCTAGGCTGTGACAGCCTGTTTGATATGGAAGAGTTGTCTGTGATGGGCTTGGTTGAGGTGCTCTCGCGTTTGCCTCGCCTGCTGCGTATTCGCAAAGGACTGGTGCAGCATTTTATCGCTAACCCGCCGGATGTGTTTGTCGGTATCGATGCGCCGGATTTTAATCTGCGTGTTGAACTGCCGCTTAAAGAAGCGGGCATCACGACTGTGCATTATGTCAGCCCTTCGGTGTGGGCATGGCGACAAAAACGTATTCATAAAATCGCCAAAGCCACTAACCTGGTGTTGTCCCTGTTACCCTTTGAAAAAGCATTTTACGATGAGCATCAGGTGCCCTGCACCTTTGTCGGTCACACCCTGGCCGATGATATTGCCGTTGAACAGGATAATACCCAGGCGCGGGAGCAATTAGGTTTATCTCCTGAGGATAAGGTGCTTGCTTTGCTACCCGGCAGCCGAGGCTCCGAGGTTGGCTTGCTAACCCCTACCTATGCGCAAACCGCTGAGCGTTTGCAACAGCAAAATCCGGACTTAAAGGTGGTGGTGCCTTTGGTTAATGAAGCGCGTAAGGAGCAGTTTTTAGCACTGCAACAGGAGCATGCGCCAAAGCTTAAGGCCATTCTGCTTGACGGTCAGTCCAGCTTAGCCATGCAGGCCAGCGACGCCATTTTGCTGGCCTCCGGGACCGCCTCATTGGAAGGCATGTTGTATAAAAAGCCCATGGTGGTGGGCTATAAGCTTAAACCTATGACCTACTGGATGGTGCAAAACGTCTTTACCTTTACCATCAAGTATTTCTCGCTGCCGAACCTGCTGGCCGATGAAGAATTGGTGCCCGAGTATTTGCAACATGAATGCAATGTCGACGCCTTGTGTGCGGCGCTGGAGCCGCGTCTGTACGGTGATAACAGCGCCTTAATCGCTCGTTTTACCGAAATCCATCAGAATATTCGTTGTGATGCCAGCCGTCAGGCGGCCAAAGCCGTATTGGAGCTTATCGATGCAAATTAATCGCCCAGACGTACAATATATTGCCGGTGTCGATGAAGTAGGGCGCGGACCCTTAGTGGGCGATGTGGTCACCGCCGCGGTGATCCTCGACCCCAAAAAGCCCATTGCCGGTCTGACCGACTCGAAAAAGCTAAGCGATAAAAAGCGCCAGGCACTGAGCGAAGAAATCAAAGAAAAAGCCCTGAGTTACTGTATTGCCCGCGCCACGGTGGAAGAGATTGACGAGCTCAATATTCTCCACGCTACCATGCTGGCCATGAGTCGCGCCGTAGCCGGTTTGGATATTACCCCCGACTTTGTGTTTGTTGATGGTAACCGTTTGCCAGAGCTCGATATGGCGGCGCAGGCCGTGGTGAAAGGGGATGCGCTGGTGGCAGAGATCAGTGCCGCATCCATTTTGGCCAAGGTGGCGCGCGATCAGGAAATGATCGAGCTTGATGCCCAGTATCCTCAATACGGTTTTGCCGGGCATAAAGGCTATCCGACCAAGGCGCATTTTGAAGCCTTGGCCGAGCATGGTGCCCTTGAGCAGCACAGAAAAAGTTTTAAGCCCGTACAAAGGGTACTGGCCGAGCGAGGACAATAAGCAATGGCAGCACCTCAGTTCGTTCATTTACGGGTTCACAGTGACTTTTCCATGGTCGATGGCCTGGCTAAAACCAAGCCCATAGTCGCCAAGGCGCAGGAGTTGCAACTCAGCGCTCTGGCTATTACCGATCAAATGAACCTATGCGGCCTGGTGCGCTTTTATGGTGCTGCCCATAGCGCCGGCATTAAGCCCATAGTCGGTGCCGATATCTGGCTCAATACCCCGGAATTTCCCGACGAGCCTTGTCGTTTATTGCTGCTGGCGAAAAACAATCAAGGTTATAAAAACCTCACCTTGCTTATTTCCAAGGCCTATTTGCGTGGTCATGTGATGCACCGTGCCATGGTCGACAGAGACTGGCTGGCGGAGCATGGCGAAGGCCTGATCATTATCAGCGGTGGTAAAGACGGTGACTTGGGTAAGGCACTGCTTAAGGGCAACGCCGGTATTATCGAAGAGATCAGCCAGTTTTATCGCACCCATTTTCCCGGTGATTATTATTTAGAGCTGATCCGCACCTCGCGCGCCGACGAAGAAACTTATTTACACCTGGCGGTTGAGCACGCCTATGCGCATCAGCTGCCTGTGGTGGCCACCAACGAAGTGGTTTTCTTAAAACCGGATGACTTTGAGCCCCATGAAATTCGTGTGGCCATCCATGATGGTTACACCCTGGAAGATAAGCGCAGACCCAAGCGCTTCTCGCAGGAGCAATACCTAAAAACGCCCGAGCAAATGACCGAGCTGTTTAGCGATATTCCCGAGGCGCTGCAAAACACGGTGGAAATTGCCAAGCGCTGTAACGTCACAGTGCAACTGGGCACCTATTTCTTGCCGGATTACCCCACGGGTTCGCTGAAAATCGAGGACTTCCTGGTTAAGGTATCCCGCGACGGCCTTGAAGAGCGTTTACAGTTTTTATTCCCTGACGAGCAGGTGCGTGCCGAGCGCCGCGGTGAATACGACGAGCGTTTGCAAATCGAGCTCGATGTAATCAACCAAATGGGATTCCCCGGTTACTTCTTGATCGTAATGGAGTTCATCCAGTGGTCCAAAGATAACAATATTCCCGTGGGCCCGGGGCGGGGCTCGGGTGCAGGTTCACTTGTGGCCTATGCCCTGAAGATCACCGACCTGGATCCGTTGCAGTTTGACCTGCTATTCGAGCGATTTCTAAACCCAGAGCGGGTCTCCATGCCCGACTTCGACGTCGATTTCTGTATGGACCGCCGCGATGAGGTAATAGACCACGTAGCCAAGTTGTATGGCCGCGATGCGGTATCCCAGATTATCACCTTTGGTACCATGGCGGCCAAGGCGGTTATTCGTGACGTGGGCCGGGTGCTGGGTCACCCTTATGGTTTCGTCGACCGAATTTCCAAGCTGATCCCAGGCGATCCGGGTATGACCCTGGCCAAAGCATTTGAAATCGAACCGCGTTTACCCGAAGCCTATGATGGTGACGAGGAAGTACGCGACCTGATAGACATGTGCCGTATTCTCGAGGGCTGTACTCGTAATGCCGGTAAACACGCCGGTGGTGTTGTAATCTCACCGACTACCATCACAGATTTTGCCGCCCTGTACTGCGATGAAGAGGGCAAGTTCCCGGTTACCCAGTTCGATAAGAACGATGTAGAAACCGCCGGTCTGGTTAAATTCGACTTCCTGGGTCTGCGTACACTGACTATTTTGCAGTGGGCCCTGGATATGACCAATGAGCGTCTCGCCCGTGAGGGCAAAGCGCCGGTGGATATCAATGCCATTCCGCTGGATGACAGACCCAGTATTGAGCTCTTGCTGCGCGCCGAAACCACGGCGGTATTCCAGCTCGAATCCCGCGGTATGAAAGACCTTATTCGCCGTCTTAAGCCTGACTGCTTCGAAGATATGATAGCCCTGGTGGCCCTGTTCCGTCCGGGGCCACTGCAATCGGGCATGGTAGATAACTTTATCGACCGTAAGCATGGTAACGAGGAAATCTCTTACCCAGATGCCCAGTACCAGCACACCAGCTTGCAACCCATTTTGGAGCCGACCTATGGCGTAATCCTGTATCAGGAGCAGGTTATGCAAATCGCCCAGGTTCTCGCCGGGTACTCGCTCGGTGGCGCCGACTTATTACGTCGAGCCATGGGTAAGAAGAAGCCGGAAGAAATGGCCAAGCAGCGCTCGACCTTCGAAGAAGGGGCGATACAAAATGGCGTTGACGGCGAACTGGCGATGAAAATCTTCGACTTGGTAGAGAAATTCGCCGGTTATGGTTTTAACAAATCACACTCCGCCGCGTATGCTCTGGTGTCGTATCAGACCCTGTGGATGAAAACCCATTATCCATCCGAATTTATGGCTGCGGTAATGTCGGCGGATATGGATAACACGGATAAAATCGTTACCCTGGTGGACGAATGTGAAAACATGAAGCTCACCTTGTTGCCACCGGATGTAAACGCCGGCCTGTATAAGTTTACCGTGAACAAGCAAGGCGAGATTGTCTACGGCATAGGTGCGATCAAAGGCGTGGGTGAAGGCCCGGTAGAAGCGATTTTGAGCGCCCGTGAGCAGGAAGGGCCGTTTAAGGATCTGTTCGACTTCTGTGCCCGAGTTGATTTAAAACGCCTTAATAAGCGGGTTATCGAAAAGCTGATTATGGCCGGTGCCATGGATAAGCTGGGACCGGATCCTGTGCAGGGTGGTCGCGCCATCTTGATGGCTTCATTGCCCGAGGCGATTAAATCCGCCGAGCAGCACAATAAGGCTGAGCAACTCGGTCAGGGCGATCTCTTTGGCCTGCTTGCCACTGAGCCGGAAGAGGTTGAACAAGCCTTTAAACGAGTGCCATACTTTACCGATAATCAATGGCTTGACGGTGAGCGTGAAACACTGGGATTATTCCTAACCGGGCACCCAATAAATCAGTATCGTGGCGAACTTAAGCACTATACTAGCGGTAAACTCGTCGATCTGACGCCGACCGAGCGAGATGTGCAAACCACGGCGGCGGGCTTGGTGATCAGCGCCCGAACTTTGATAAATAAGAAGAATAAACGCTGGGGATTAATCACCTTAGATGACAAGAGTGCCCGTCTTGATGTACGCTTATTCCCAGAACAGTTTGAAATGTTCCAAGAATTGCTGCAAATCAACAATATCTTGGTGATAACTGGACAGGTCAGCTTTGATAACTTCTCTGGCGGCATTACAATGACCGCCCGAGACGTCTGTACCCTCGCCGAGGCCCGTGAAAAACGCATTAAAGCGATGAAAATGACGGTGGATATGGCACAAGTTGACGACAACTTCTTCGAAAAGTTGGAAAAAGTGCTGGAACCGTATAAGTTTGGCACCTGTCCGGTAAAAATACTGTACCGGCGACCAGATGCCTTGGCTGAGCTGGAACTAGGAACACAATGGTGTGTGACGCCTGCGGATGACTTAATTCATAAGTTATCCCTGATGGCGGCACAAAATATAGAATTAGAATTTAATTAAATGGGTTAATGAGCGCATGAGTCTCAATTATTTGGATTTCGAACTGCCAATTGCCGAATTGGAAGCGAAGATTGAAGAGCTACGTCACGTCAGTCGAGCGGGCGAGCTGGATTTAGGGCTGGAAGAAGAAGTCGGTCGCCTAAAAGAGAAAAGTGTTGAACTAACTAATAAAATCTTTTCTGAACTAGGTGCCTGGCAGGTCTCGCAACTGGCTCGTCACCCCCTGCGTCCTTACACACGTGATTACATCGAGCGTATTTTTACCGAGTTCGACGAACTCGCGGGCGATCGTGCATTTGCAAACGATCCGGCCATTCTTGGTGGTGTAGCGCGTTTAGATGGTGAGCCGGTTATGGTTATCGGTCAGCAAAAAGGCCGTGACACAGCTGAAAAGATCAAACGTAACTTTGGTATGCCAAAGCCGGAAGGTTACCGTAAGGCCTTGCGCCTGATGGAAATGGCCGAGCGTTTTAAAATGCCAATTTTCACCTTTATCGACACTCCGGGTGCCTACCCAGGTGTAGGCGCGGAAGAGCGTGGCCAAAGTGAAGCCATCGCCCGTAACCTAAAAGTAATGGCAGCGTTGAAAGTACCAACCATCTGTACCGTGATCGGTGAAGGTGGTTCAGGTGGTGCCCTTGCCATTGGTGTGGGTGACCGCGTTAACATGCTGCAATACAGCACTTATTCGGTAATTTCTCCAGAAGGTTGTGCATCAATCCTATGGAAGAGTGCTGAGAAAGCACCATTGGCTGCTGAAGCCATGGGTGTAACCGCGCAGCGCGTTAAAGAGTTGGATTTGATCAACAACATTATCGAAGAGCCGTTAGGCGGCGCGCACCGCAACTACGATGCCATGGCCAAGAGCCTGAAGGCACAGCTTAAGCGTGACCTGGCCGACCTGCGTCAAAACAGCGTTGAAGAAATGCTGGACTTGCGCTACAAACGCTTAATGAGCTTCGGTTACTGTTAAGCAAAAAAGGCCGCTCAGTCGGCCTTTTTTAATGCCAGTCTAATATCGCCTAATGGCCAGCCTTATGTATACACGCTTTGCCACACAATTAGCACACCTCCTTAATGAGCTGCCCGACTGCCAAGGCTTGGCGGTTGCTCTGAGCGGCGGCCTCGACTCCATGGTGTTGCTTGAGCTTGCCCAGCGTTATGCCAAGGACAAGGGTATGCCCTTGTGTGCCATTCATATCCATCATGGTTTAAGTGCTAACGCCGAACATTGGCTGGCCTTTAGTGCCGAGCAATGCCGGATGCGTGGTATTGCCTTTTATAACGAGCGGGTTACCCTGTCGGATAAAACCAGGCTGGGTATTGAAGCCAAGGCGCGCCAGGCTCGTTATCAAGCCATGGATATGGCCTTGCCTGCAGGCTATGCGCTGCTTTTGGGTCAGCATAGTGACGACCAGGTAGAAACCTTCTTCCTGCGCTTGAAGCGAGGCGCTGGTCTCAAGGGACTTGGCGGCATGCAGGCGCTAAGCTACTGGCAACAACGTCCTTTACTTAGACCCTTACTGGGTATTAGTCGCAAGCAATTAAAGCACTATGTCGAAAGTCATGGCCTTGAGCATATTCACGATGAGTCTAATGATGACAGCCGCTTCGACCGTAACTTTCTGCGTAACCAGGTCTTGCCGCTACTTAACAAACGTTTCCCCGGCTTTAGCGCTAAGGTGGCGCAAACCACTGAGTTACTGCAACAACAGCAGCACCTGCTTGATGAGATTGCCGCCCAAGACTTAACTCAATTGGCTGTTAATCCGCAGCAGCTAAGCCTGGCGCCATTAATGGCCTTAGGCGCGGCTCGTGCCAATAATGTGTTGCGCTACTGGCTGCAAAGCCATGATGTGGCCATGCCTTCGCAATTGCAGCTGCAAAGCCTGTGCGAGCAGCTGTTAAGTGCCCGTGCCGATAGTCAGCCGAGTTTATCGCTGCGCACTCATAGTGGCGCTGAGGTGAGTGTACGTCGCTTTAATGAGCAGCTGTACTTGGTTGAAAACCAAGTCGAATTATTGGCACAGCAACTAAGTTGCCCAGGCGCCCTTACCCTGAAAGATGCACGTGTTTTAACCTGTGAGCCGGGGCAGGGAGTCAGAGCGCCAAATGCCGATGAGCAGGTCTGGGTGCGCTTTGGTGTGCTTAATGCCCGTATTCGTCCACAGCACAAACCCTATGGCAATAAACTAAGTCACTGGCTCAAAGAGCTTAAGGTACCGCCCTGGGAGCGCCAACGTATCCCGCTTATTTTTTATGGCGATACCCTAGTGGCAGTGGTGGGTTACTTTTATAATTACGACTTTTTGGCACAACAAGGATTGCAATGGCAATTGAAACCAACTCTTCCCCAAAGCCCCCTCATGTAGGTTTATCTTTGGTGCAAAAAGCACCCTTGGCTACGCTGGTTACCTTGATTTTGCTGGCTGTGGTGGTCGGTGTTTATGGGCCAATGTGGTCTGTATTGGTGATTGCGCTTATTGCCGGAGTCGGTTGCGGTGTTTTGTTACTCGCCTATTGGCTGGGTAAGGGCGGCATCTATTTTATTCTTGGCTTGTTGGTGCCCTTGCTGGCCGTGATCTTCGCAGAGTTGCCAAACTTTATTTCCCTGTTTCAGCTTATTTTGACGTTCTTTTGTGGTTTTTGGTCGTCGTTATGGGCGCTTAAACTCGTCAATGGCACGGCAGATAAACCCGGGGCGCCGTGATAGGTGTTGCGAGCACTGAATTTGGCCTGTTAAGGCCTTATCGGCGCGCTCAGTATGTACCGCTGTTAAGACTAACTTCGTCTAGCATTTCCATGCTAGAACTGTGCCTGTAATTCAAACTAGCCATAAAACAACGCCTTGCTATAGTTAGTGAAGGGTCATTGGTTGGTCGGGTGTTGACGTTACAGGAGCGCCATGCAGCAGCTGTTTATCGAAGTTATTGGCTTGTTAGTCAGCGCTGTGGTGCTGGTATGGCTGTTTAAACGCCTGGGTCTGCCGGTGATACTCGCCTATCTGGTCACCGGAATTATGGCCGGTCCCCACGGTTTCGACTGGCTTGCCAGCGGCTCACAGATGCATGGCATTGCCGAGCTCGGCATCGTATTTCTGCTCTTTAGTCTGGGCCTGGAGTTCTCTTTTCCCCGCTTGTTGGCGATGCGCAATATCGTATTTGGCGTTGGTTTATTGCAAGTGCTGGTGACCTCGAGCGTTTTCTTTTTCTGCCTGTGGTTATTTTCTTTCGATACCCTAAGTGCTTTTGCGGTGGCGACCCTGGTAGCATTGTCGTCTACCGCCGTGGTGGTGAAATGCCTTAAAGACAGTGGTCAGTTGCAAAAGCGTCGCGGCCAGTTGGCGGTGGGTGTCTTGTTATTTCAGGATCTGGCCGTGGTGCCCTTGCTGATCGCCATCCCTTTATTGGCAAACGACACAGAGCAATCGTTACTTTATAGCCTGGCCTTTGCACTCGGCAAGGGCGCCTTGGTTTGCGCCTTGCTGTGGGCCATAGGCAAGTGGCTGTTGCCGCTTATCTTTAATGAAGTGGCGCGGATGCGCAATGAAGAGCTTTTTGTACTCACCACCTTGCTGGTAACCCTGTTCGCCGGTGGATTGACCTATTGGTTTGGTCTGTCTATGGCCCTGGGAGCCTTTTTGGCCGGTATGATGCTTGGTGAGAGCCAATACCGGCATCAACTGGAAAGCGATATACGCCCATTTCGCGACATTCTGATGGGCTTGTTTTTTGTTACCGTGGGCATGCAGCTGAGCCTGCTGTATGTGTTCTCAAATCTGCATATAGTGCTTGCGGTGCTGGTGGCCATGATGTTGCTTAAATGGGTGATTCTAGCGCTGATAGCCCAGCTTTTGGGGGAGCGTAAAACCGATGCCTTCAGTGCCGCCATCATGCTTTGTCAAATGGGTGAATTTGGCTTTGTGCTGGTGGCCTTGGCGAAAACCCATGGCATTTTGGCTACCGAGTTAGCGTCCTTGCTTATTGCTGTGGGCGTGTTGTCTATGGCTATCACCCCTTATCTGATCGACTGCGCGCCGCGCTGGGTGCACCGCCTCTTTGCAACTTCAAGCGAGCCGGATCAGATCAATTGTGTCGATGAGCGCCAGAGCGAACATGTGATCATTTGCGGTTCTGGTCGAGTCGGTCAAAATATCAGCCGTTTTTTACGTGCCGAAGCGCTGCCCTTTGTGGCTATAGACTTAGACCCCTACCTGGTGCAGCAAGGGCGTTTGGCCAATTATCCCTTGATGTTCGGCGATGCCACACAAAAGGGGATTCTCCAGCGTGCGGGCACCGCCAATGCGCGCCTCGTGGTGATCACCTTCACCGATCTGGCTAAGGTCAAATTAGTGACCGAAGTGATTAAAGAGGTGGCTCCTGAGGTTAAAATTTTAGCGCGCATGCCGGATGATGCGCACCTTGAAGAGCTTAAAGAATGCGGCGTGTCCGAGGTGGTGCCCGAGTCGCTCGAGGCGAGCCTGATGCTCTCTTCCCATGTTTTATTTATGAGTGGCGTACCCATGAAGCGGATCCTACGGCGTGTGAGTCAGGAGCGGGAAAATCGTTATTCCCTATTGCATAGCTTTTATATTAGTGATGAGGCCCCACACAGAGAGCTTCACAGCGACCGTTTAGAGTATCTGCATGTGATGGCCTTAGGGGATAACGCCTATGCTGTGGGTAAAACCATTGCCGAATTAAATCTGGGTCTGCGCCGCGTTAGTCTGGCGGCTATGCGCCGCCATGGTGAGGAAATTGACGACCCTTGCGCCGATACTGTATTGCAAGGTCAGGATGTGCTGGTGCTTAAGGGCAAGCCGCGCCGGGTGGAGCGTGCCGAGCGTTACTTACTCAATGGTAGCGAAGCCTGATCAATTCATGCTTGAGCTAATCCAAACTCAAAAAGTGGCGCAGCTCGGGTAATTTATCGAGTCCGTCCTGGTAGCCGAGGTCGATCAAATGTTGGGTATAGCGTTTCTCAAAGAGCAGGTAGCTGGGTAAGCTTGACTCGCTGTAGCGCTTCACACCAAAGCCACGCAGTAACAGGCGAATGGCGAGGGGCATATCGTCGTAATATTCGCTGCTTATGGTATTAAAGTTGTGCGAGGGATTAATAACAAAGGTGTCGATATGCTTGAGCTCTTTGTGGTCTTCACGGTCTTTTAGCAGGCTTAGGGTACGGTTAATGCGTTCAACGCGTTCCAGATCTGCCTGCAGGGTATCGGCGAACACACTGTCTAGCAGGTGGCCGGCAATATGTGAGATACCCGGATAATGCGGGGCATACTTGCGGTTTTCATCTTTCGGGGCCTCGACACCGATAACAAAAATGCGATCGGCGCCAAGGTGAATGGCACTCGAAAGCGGTGACATTTGGTGGATGGAACCATCACCATAATATTGCTGTCGAATTCTTACACTGGGGAACACCACGGGGATGGCACTGGAGGCCATCAGGTGTTCCATATGGATACGGGTTTTTAGTCCCTGGCGTCTCACCCGTTGCCAGGGTTCGGCGTTATGGCTTTGAAAAAAGGTAATGGAATCGCCGTTACTGTAATTCGAAGCGGTGACCGCCAAGGCATCTATGATCCCGCGGTGAATATTGCGGTCGATGCGCTCCATAGGCAGGACGTCGGCCAGCAGGCGCCTAAGAGGCGCGTTATTAAACAGGCTGCCCGGGGCATGGTTGGCATGGCCGGAGCGAAAGCTGGTAAGTATGTTGCGAAGGATATGGCCAAAAACATGGGCAAAGTCACTGCGGTAGACGTCCGAGGTATGAAATTGGCTCCACACAGCATCAAGCTTGCGGCTGGCCAAGTGGGCACAGGACGCCCAGCAGCCTAATGCCACGGAATTGATTGCCCCGGCAGAGGTGCCGGTGATAATACGAAACGGTAGCGGGGCGGTACGCGGTAGGCTATGAGTGAGGGCCTTAAGCACCCCCACCTGATAAGCCGCACGAGCGCCACCGCCGCTTAAAAACAATGCTGTGCCTTTTTGACCGCAATTAGTTTGCTTTCGCATATTATTTGCACTTAAATGGAGACCTAGCTTTAATGTAAAAGATTCTTCAGTAAAAAGAAACGTATAGGCAAGCGCGTTGTCAATGTTGGCACTGCCACTGATGGCCACCGCCCTTGCTGAAACCGTGGTTATGTTAACGGAGCACCTATGAAAGAGCAGCCCCCCGAACAAGACACGAAAACACCGAACAGAAATACCCTGTTATTTGCCGCCATCGTTGTTGTGGTGTTGATGATTGTCGTGGTTATCGCCCTCAGTAATCAGCAGCAACCGACTGAGCCGGCACCTGTTGCCGAGCCCAAAGAGGTGGTTATTGAGCCGCAAGAGCCCGAACCCGAGTTAGAGCCGCAGCCAACCCCTGAGCCTGTTCAGCCCGAGCCCGTTCAGCCAGAGCCTGAGCCGGTAATGGAAGAGCCCCTACCAAGCCTGGATGAGAGTGATACCCAAGTCAGCGAGCGCGTAGAGCAATCCTTGGCCGCCAGCAGTGCCGAACTATTGGTTAATGATGATTTAATTCGTCGCACAGTGGTGTTTGTTAATAACCTCGCCGCCGGTCGCGTTGCCACTAATCACTCGCCGGTGACTAAACTGCAAGAGCCGTTCAGCGTAGTTGAAGGCGATGTGCTGACCATGGACCCGCAAAGTTTTAAACGCTATGACCCTTATGTGGCCATTCTTACGGCCCTGGACAGCGAGCAGCTTTTGGCGCTTTATAAACGCTTCGAGCCACTTTTTGTCGAAGCTTATGGTGAAGTAGGTGAGCCGGGTACCAGCTTTGAGCAGCGCCTGGTGCAGGCCATCGACCTGGTACTGGCAACGCCGGAGATGACCACACAAATTCCGTTGTTGCGCGATTCGGTTACCTATAAGTACGCCTATTCAGAATGGGAGAACCTGCCGCCGGCGCAAAAGCAATTACTGCGCATGGGCCCGGAAAACGTGGCCAAGGTGAAAGGGGTGTTACGCGAGTTACGCACCCAGCTTGATTAAATGCCGGTAATAAGAGAGCGGGTGGCACTGCCATTCGATTCTCGATAGCACAATAGCACAGAGGTGGGCTGGCCATCAGGCTGGCCCAATAACCTAAACTCGTGCCTAACAGACAACCAACTGTTTGTTTACTAGGCAGTTAACCTGTATTTATTGGGCAATTCACGGATTTCCCTTGAATCTCGCCGTTAAAGTCGGGATAATCCCTCCTGCGCCCAAAGAGGCCCACTATGGTGGCCTTATTGGTCCTCTCGCAACACTAGCATGTGAACCTGGTCAGGCCCGGAAGGGAGCAGCCACAGCGTGTGATGTGTGTGCCGAGATGTGGCTGGTAAGGCTACCACCCAACTTTCTCTCCCCCTTGCTTTTTGAAGTGTAAATCTGCAAGTTTTAATTTAAAACTGACATAAATTTGAATTGAGAAATATCCTTATTTAATGTTTCTCACGTTTTGCATCGCCGCATACATCTTAGGCTTGCTTTTTTCTCGCACGTTTTTCACTTTCTCTCTATATAGCAACTGCTCACTCAACAGGAATACCCTAAAAATATCGCGCACCCCCTGCTACCGAAAAATTCAGACTATCAGTAGACAATAGGTCATCGCATACGCACAGCGAGTTAGCACAACAAGCTCATATGAGTGCGTCGTCATTTAGGCAGCATTTCAAAAGTACTACAGGCACTAGTCCGTTGCAGTATTTGAAAACGTTACGCTTGCAAGAGGCGAGAGAGCAAACGCTAATCAATGGCCTTGATGCAAGCCAATCGAGCGGTGTTGTGGGGAAAGCCCCTCTCAGTTCTCTCGAGAGTACAGTCATCTGTTTGGTTTACCACCGCTAAAAGAAGTACAGCGACTAAAGCAGCAACAAGTTTAAATCAAAAAATCGGCACCTCATGGTGCCGATTTTTGTCTGTTGCTTTATGTCACTAAAGAGCGATCTAGAGACGTTCACAGTCATCTAGTGCAACTTGCTCAATTCTACAAAGCCGACGTTCGGCTAACGCATTTCTGCCCCACAATGAGTTAACATAAATGCTCTAAGGGTGATTTTGAGCGAAAAGCTAACGTTCATGCTTCCACCTAACTTACTGTTTATACATCCATAATCGATGAGTTTCTCCCATAGTCAGGAAAACGATCCAATGGGTCGTTTTTGTCGTGTCCACGTTTATAGCAACGTAGCGTAACTTCAATGCTGGCAAGCACTTCCTAAGTTTGCTATCAATGGTCATAGGACAAAAGCGAGACAGATTGCGGCAGAAAAACGACCCAATCGCTCGATATTAAATTGTTATGTGTTTCAAGCTGAACATCATGGACAAAGTTGTTTTGAAAAAATACGTTGGTTTAATCAGCAATATATTTTTGGCTTGCATAGTAGTTGTGTACTTAATACTGATCTTCAAAGCGCGGGAGGAGTTTAGTTTTACTCTACTAGCAGTGCTATTGGGTCTGGGGTTAATCGCAATTGTCACGTTAGCTAAATCAACGATTAGTAAAAAAAATAATGGTAAAAACACATAACAAGGCGCTGTTGTTGCCACTATCGTGGCTGGGACGGCTTACGCTGCGCTTCAGCCGCCCCAAAGCTTTGCGTTCTCACCGTCCGCTTTTGGCACAAAAGAGTCATCCGAAGGTCATTATTGGGACAGGGGAAAGTTTTTGTCATCTTTTACTTCACTAATACCTCTGAAGTGCCTGAAATTGGCATGGGCTTTATGACAACTTTCACTTCAAACAACCGAACCCTACTCGAATAAGGTCTAAGATTAATTACAAACACCTTTAGTAAAAACCAATAAATAATGGGGGCGCGAAAAAGGATATGAAATGTCCAGAGTGTGATTACACAGAAATTAAGTATTGGGATGTACTAAGTAAGCCTAGGAAGTTACGTTGCCCTCAATGTAATACTTCCATTGGTACCCACTCACTTATCTATTTTATTTTTTTGCTTAGTGTCATTTCTCCAGTTTTTATACTCGATTTCTTTCCAACGTGTGACCCTTTATTGCTGGATATACTTATTATATTGCCTTTGCTGGTGGGTGGGTTTACTGGCTATTTCTTGGTATGGGTGTTGCCTCTACTCAACAAGGATAAAATGGCTTACAAACTCCAGGAGATTATATTTTGGTCAATTATGGTGTTTGTTGTTGTGTATGCCTTCGTTGGATAATTCCTTGTTGTGTTAATTTCAACGCTTCTATCAATACGAATTGCTGTGTGAACTGTGTTTAAGCTCAACCCAAGTAAGGGTAGGGCATGCTCTATGCAAAAGTCTTAAAAATATTTTCACCCCTTTTTATACCCCCATGCGTTTTCTTAGTAAGCACCTTACTTGTCAGGGTGTCAGTTTTTAAGGGGAAAGAGCATGGAAAATACATTGAATATTACTCATGGCGCTCACCAGAGTGGCACATACGAACCGGGTTTTGAGCCCAGCCATAATCTGATTGCACCAGGTTTTAAGGCGGTTGCCTTTGCCTTAGCCGCTGCGGCGATCACTTTGGCGACCTTTAGCTTTATGGTGTCGCTGTTGACCGCAGAGCAACGTGCGCCCATTGAGGTGTTTGACGATGTCATTGTGGAAATCATGGAGCCGCCCAAGCACACCAAGGTGATCAAAAAAGCCAAGCCGGTGCCACCTAAGGTTGAGCCAAGGCCAGAATCAAGGCCAAGCCTGGTTGCCGACCCAGGTGGTGAGGTGCTGACGTTAGCGCCGACATTGCCGGATGTGGGCACCGAGATGTCGGACTTGGGGGAATTTTCATCCATGTCTCGCGATACCGCCATGCCCTTGGTGCGGGTACCGCCGCAATACCCAGCGACCGCCGCCCGTGAGGGGATCGAAGGTTATGTCATACTGAGCTATGATATTTCCCCAACCGGTCAGGTTATCAATGCTAAGGTAATTAGCGCCGAGCCCAAGCGGATTTTTGATCGTGAGGCCCTTAAGGCGCTGAGTAAATGGAAGTTTAGCCCTAAGGTTGTGGAGGGTGTGGCTAGGAGCCAGCCCAATCAACAGGTAAGATTAGACTTTAACTTGCAAAATTAGTCGCCTAGGGCGCCACCCTGGATTTGAGCCCAGGGTGTCGCCGATTTAAGGAGTGAAGATGCTAAAAGCGGTTGCCACACGGATATTTGCGCCCTTGTCGCCAAACTATAGCCACTATAGTGACGAGCAATTGGCGCAACTGGCCGCCGACAGCGCCAAGGCACGGGATGTCTTGGTGCTCAGGCTAAGCGACGATGTACTGTATTTTTTGCAGGCCCAGTTAGTGTCCTTAAGTGAGGATAGTCATACGCGGCGGCAATTGGCGCTCGATTTATTGCATGAGGTGTGGTTGCGCTGGTTGGCCCAGCCACAACGCTTTAGTCCGCAACAGCAGGGCAGTTTTAAGGCCTGGTTATTTAGCCTGGCCCGCAATCAGGTGATTGATTATGCCCGCAGGCAAAAGCGTCATCTACCGGTAGAAGAATGTCTGCAAGAGCCTAATTTGCACCTCGACGCCCAGCATATAGAGGGACTGATCATGGCCGCCACCGAGCAGCAATTAACAGCGGCGATAGCAGATTTGCCGCACTTACAACGCGAGGTTTTAACCTTGCAACTCGAGGGTTTTAGTTTGCAGGAAATTGCCCAGATCACCGCCAGCGCCCAAGAGAGTGTAAAAACCCGATTGCGTTATGCACGCGCAAAAATCGCCGCCACCATGGTCAAAGGAGCACAGTAATGGCAAACCGCGGATCAGACAAACTGGCCCAATGGCAGCAACAGCAAAAACAACAAAGCGCCCTGCAGGCACAGGAGAAAAAAGCCTTGTTGTCGGCCCTCGATTCGAGCCCCCGTAATTGCCGTAGCTGGTGGCATCAGGGTCAGTGGCTGATGGCCTGTGTGGCCTTATTAACCCTGGTGTCGGTCACCTGGCAGGCGGCAAAGCAAGAGCATGCGCCCCTGTATAGTGTTGAGAGCTATACGCGCATGGAAATTTTTGACCTCGCCGGTGGCGAGCAGCGCATGCGCATCAGCGACACGGTGCCAGCGCAATTGCGCAGCATAGATCAAGCCGAGCTGCAGCTGGCAAATCAGCTGCGGGTGCAACACCAGGCCTATGCGCTTGGCAGTGAAACGGAGCCGGTTCGTTTAGTGCGTTTAGTGCAAAATAAAGGCGATTGGTTGTTGGCCGATTGTCGGCAACAGGTGTTGATCGCCTTGAGCTCGGAACTGTTGAAACGAGTAGAGCACCCTGGAGTGAAATTGCAATCCGGCACCTTGTTGGCCTTGTCTTTTGACAGTAACGGGCAGCTGGTGGCAATACAGGGAGCGGGCAAGCATCAGCAGTGCTGAGGTAAGAGAGGTCAGGCGCTAAAGTGTAGCGCCTGGTTGTGTGTTCTCAGATTAGTGGGTTGCGGTACCCGACGTGTATTTGGCCAACTCCACCTGGAACTGTTCTACGCCGTCTTTGCCCTTGTACATGCGCACCATCATGTGGTCCATGCTCGGTGCAAACCAGGCAATGGCTTGGCGCTTATCGTTGTCGTACACCCGTTTCACCTTAATGGTTTCCACATTGCCTATGGGCAGGGTAATGGTTTCGTTGCCAACCACCTCGAATTGATACTCTCGGTCATTGCCTTTTTTATCCACTATGGGGTAGCTGAACTTGGTTTCGCCCTTGCTCAGCGCTTGACGTAGCGAGATCTGGTAAGAGAGTACGTCCTGGAAGTTTTGGTTCCAGGTGCATTCGAGCGGGTATTTGGACTGGTTGCTGAACACCTGCTGTTGCTGGTGATCAAAGCTGATCTTATAGGTTTTATCCGGACCTGTCCCGGTGCGCTCAAGCACATAATCAACGGGTAATACGGTGCCGTCGACAAATTTAAAACGGCTGCTTTCCTGGCGCTCGTCGGAGAAGATCATCCACTCAATTTCGCTGTGGTAGCTCAATTCATACAGGTTATCATCGACGCGAGTAAGGCTACGTTGCGCGGCACCATGGCGTTCTCCCTGACGGGTCACTATGTATTCGGCGCTGTATTCGTTGAGGGTAATTTGCGGCGCGGGGTTGGCGTCTTGTTGCTCGGCGTGAGCAAGATTGATACCGCAGCCAAGGACTGCGGCAATCAATAATTTAGCTGTCCAAGTGCGCGTTGAGGTCGGCGCCTTGGCTTGGAAGGGTGTTGTTATCGAGCACTGCATAGTTATCTTCCATTTTCAGTCGTTGTTCGCTGAACCACTTAACCACCAACGGATAGATAATATGTTCTTGTGCATGAACCTTCTGCGCCAAGCTGTCAGCCGTGTCATCACTTTCGATGGCCACCTGTGCTTGAACTATCACAGGTCCGCCGTCGAGCTCTTCGGTCACAAAATGAACGCTAACGCCATGCACTTTATCGTTTGCATCTAACGCACGCTGGTGGGTGTTCAGCCCTTGGTACTTAGGCAACAGGGAAGGGTGAATGTTCAACATTTTCCCTTTAAATTTTTGCACTAAGCCAGCTGTTAGAATACGCATAAATCCAGCTAATACAACACAGTCGGGTGAAAAACTCTCAATGAGGTCACCCAGAGCCACGTCATATTCTTCGCGTGAGGCAAACGCCTTGTGGTCTAACACTTTTGCTTCGATGCCAGCCTTTTTAGCTCGCTCAAGGCCGAATGCGTCGGCCTTATTAGAGATCACCGCGCAGATTTCAGCGGGGATGGTACCCGCTGCAACCGCATCAATGATGGCCTGAAGGTTAGAGCCACTGCCCGAAATAAGTACAACGAGTCGGGCAGGTACCTGGCCTGGTGTCATTATTGCGCACCGCCAAGGATTTCAACTTGCTCTTCGCCAGCGGCTGCATCTTGGATTTCACCAATGTGCCAAGCGTTTTCGCCCGCATCTTTAAGAATGCTCAGGCTTTGCTCTAGCTTGTCGGCAGGAACCACAAGCACCATGCCTACACCACAGTTAAAGGTGCGGTACATTTCGTGGGTTTCGATGTTGCCGTTGTCTTGTAGCCAGTTGAATACCGCAGGCCACTGCCAGCTGTCACCCTTGATCACGGCTTTAGCCGACTCAGGCAATACGCGTGGGATGTTTTCCCAGAAGCCGCCGCCTGTGATGTGTGAAAGCGCGTGTACGTCTACTTGCTTAAGTAGCTCTAGTACCGGCTTAACATAGATGCGCGTTGGCTCAAGCAGGTGCTCGCCTAGGGTTTTGCCTTCAAATTCGCTGTTGGTGTCGGCGCCAGATACTTCAAGAACCTTACGGATCAATGAGTAACCGTTTGAGTGCGGGCCGCTAGAGGCAAGAGCGATAAGCTGATCACCGGCAGCAACCTTAGTGCCGTCGATAATGCCTTCTTTTTCTACTACACCCACACAGAAACCAGCCATGTCGTAGTCGTCGCCTTCGTACATGCCAGGCATTTCAGCGGTTTCACCACCGATAAGGGCACAACCAGAAAGCTCACAACCCGCGCCAATGCCAGTAACTACGTCGGCAGCCGTGTCCACGTCTAGTTTGCCGGTGGCATAGTAATCAAGGAAAAATAGTGGCTCGGCACCTTGAACGATAAGGTCGTTAACACACATGGCAACCAGGTCGATGCCTACGGTGTCGTGCTTTTTAAGGTCGATTGCAAGACGCAATTTAGTGCCCACACCATCGGTACCGGCAACTAAAACAGGCTCTTTGTAGCCAGTCGGTAGCTGACATAGCGCACCAAAGCCGCCGATGCCGCCCATCACTTCAGGACGTTTGGTCTTTTTCACAACGCCTTTAATGCGTTCTACTAGGGCGTTACCCGCATCGATATCAACGCCGGCATCTTTGTAGCTAAGAGACTGTTTTTGTTCGCTCACAGGGTTTCCTCAAAATTTAATTTAGGGGTGATCAGGGTCTGTTGACCTTTGTTGTTTGTTTCTGCAGCAGTTTGTAGCAGATTTGTACAAGGCGTCACATGTGTGGTGTAGTTATTCTACATAAACATGTAACAACACAGTAGAAATGCGCTACAAACGCTGCCCTGTGGGTTCATCTAAACGCATCCTGCTCTGTGTTACTCGCTATGAACATAGGCGAGCAAGACCGAAGCAATGCTTCGCAGCTTAGCGAGGTGA